>JAFOXT010000192.1 GCA_017425745.1 Clostridia bacterium
GCCTTGCTCCGTCTGTACAGTTTCTTCCGTAAAATAAGGGGCTTTTACGAAGTCAAGCAGAATTTCAAGGTTCTTTTCGAATTCACCTGAGCACTGGAAAAGGTAGCAGGTACGGTCAAAGCTTGTGTAGGCGTTTGCGTTTGCACCGGTTTCGGCAAAGCGCTCAAAGGCGTCAAGCTCCTCGCTTTCAAAAAGCTTATGCTCAAGAAAGTGTGCAATACCCTCGGGCACTGTTGTATAGCTTTCTGCACCCTTGATTTTAAAGCAGGTATCGACTGAGCCGTACTTTGTGCCGAAAAGAGCATAAGCACCGTTATAGTCGGGCTTTTCCATAACGAATATTTTAAGACCGCTTTCGTGGTCAATTTCGTAGTATTCCTCTTTAAGAAGGTCATTTTTAATGAGCTTTTCTTTCATTATTCTTCGTCCTCCTTTTCGCTTTCAAGAATAAATACTGTATCCTCAGTAACCATATTTGCAGCAACAATAATTTCCTCACGGCTGACATTTCTGAGAAGCTCTGAATATTCCTCAGGTGTTCTGAATGTGCCTGAAAGGCACTGGCTGTGCATAAAGGCTTCAATGCCGAGTACACTGTCCTCAACTGAGTTGAAGGAATCAATAAGGCTCTTTTTGGCGTTTTCAAGGGTTTCGTCAGTAAAGTTGCCCTTACGCACTTCGTCAAGCTCATTTCTGATAGCTTCAAGAGCCTTTTCTGCGTTTTCTGTTTCAACACCGCTTTCAACGGTAATAAGACCTTTTGCAGCAACAAGTCTTGCCGCACAGTAATAGCAAAGGCTCATTTTTTCTCTTACGTTCATAAAGAGCTTTGAGAAGGTGCCTCCGCCGAAAATTGCGGTCATAAGTCTTACGGCAGGGTAGTTGTCAAAATCAAAGGTCATACCTGCTCTGAAACCGATTACAAGCTTGCCCTGCTTAACGCTCTGCTTTTCGGTTACTGTTTTTGTATCGTAGCTTTCAGTAAGAAACTCAGTTCTCACTTCAATGATATCCTCTTTCTTTCTCTGAAGATTGTTGAAGTATGAAGCAGTTATACTTTCAATTTTCTCCATATCAAATCCGCCGACTGCATTAATCTGTACAGGGCAGGTGGTAAGAAGCTTTTTCCATTCGTCAAAAATCTCTTTGCCGGTAAGCTCAGCAATTCTTTCCTTGCTGCCGTATTTGTGAATACTGTAGCTTTCGTCACAGCACATTTCTTCAATCATACGGTTAAGTGCATAAATTCGTTTTTCGTCCTTTTCACTTTCGATTTTCTCCATAAGAAGGCGCTTTTCTCTTTCGGTGTTTTCTTTCTTAAAGCCGTCAGGTGTGATGTCGGGTGCGAAAATGCAGTCCATAAGTATACGCAGACCGTCTTCGGAAATGGCTTTGCCGTCAAGTGAAAAACGGTCCTCAACAGAAACGAGAGAAAGGGTTATAACCTGACTTTCGCCCACCTTTGAAACCTTCGGTGAAATTACGGCACCGTAAAGGGAAGCAAGCTTTCTGTTCATTGAGGTTATATCGGGATAAGCTTTGTTTGTTCTTGCAAGAAGATAACAAAGAAGAGCTCTTTCGCTGCTTTTTTCATCTAAAGGGCAAATAATGTTAACTGAAATAACCGATGTCTTGAAGCGGTTTGTTCTGTGAAAACAAAAATTTACTCCTTCACTGATTTTTTTAATTTCCATAATGTTCCTCCATGGATAGTTGATTATTAAATTATACTTAAAGATTATATCATAAAATTATGTTAATATGCAACAGATAGGGGTGAGGTTTTAAAATCCTTTATCAAAGTGTACATCTTGTACAAAGCAAAGCCCATAAGCTTTTGTTTTAAGGTCTCCCGTCGGTTTTTATGGTGATTTTATACAATGTAAAAAGTGACGAAAAAAGCCCGTAAATACGGCTTAATAATGCCAAAGGTAACAAAAAAGTCACAATTGAAACAACTTTTTTGAAAAAATACCTAAAAAATTTGCTCATTTATATTGCAAAATACCGAAAAATTGTGTACAATGTATAAAATGACAATAGTCAAAATATCCAATGCTTAAAAATTGATTTGGGGAGGACACTCAGATGTCTAACAGATTATTTCAGGGAATAGTTCATCAGATGAAGGATGCTATTGACCGTACTATAGGTGTAGTTGACGGCAGCGGCGTTATTATTTGCTGCAGCGACCTTACCAAAATCGGCGAATCCAACTTTGTTGATATGAAGGATGTGCTTGCTTCAGCTTCACCCAAGGTGATTGCAGGTAAGACTTTCCTTGCAATCGGTGCGCAGAATCATCCCGACAGTGCAGTGTTTGTTGACGGCAACGATGAAAACGCAGCAAACTATGCAAGACTTATTGCTGTTTCTCTTGGCGGAATCAAGCAGTATTACGATGTAAAGTTTGACAGAAGCAACTTTATCAAAAACGTAATTCTTGACAACATCCTCCAGGGTGATATTTATCTCAAAACAAGAGAGCTTGGCTTCAATAACGACGTTTCAAGATGTGTTCTTCTTATCAGAACAGCTGAAAGAACAGAGGGCTCAATCAGTGAGTCTGTTCAGAGTCTTTTCCCCGATAAGAACAAGGACTTTGTAATCAACATCAACGAAACAGATATCGCTCTTGTTAAGGAGCTTCGCAGCGGCAACGATATCAAGGATCTTGAAAAGCTTGCAAGAAGCATTGTTGATTCACTTCACACTGAGTTCTACATCAACTGCCTTATCGGTATCGGTACAATTGTTAACGGAATCAAGGAGCTTCCTCGCTCATTCAAGGAGTCACAGATTGCTCTTGAGGTAAGCAAGGTATTTGATACAGAAAAGACAATTGCAACATACGAAAATCTCGGTATTGCAAGACTTATTTATCAGCTTCCCACAACTCTTTGCGAAATGTTCCTTAAGGAAATTTTCAAAAAAGGCTCAATTGTCGGCCTTGACCACGAAACCCTTTTCACAATTCAGAAGTTCTTTGAGAACAACCTTAATGTTTCAGAAACTTCAAGAAAGCTTTTCATCCACAGAAACACATTGGTTTACAGACTTGAAAAAATTAAAAAGCTTACAGGACTTGACCTGAGAGAATTTGACGACGCAATTGTTTTCAAAGTAGCTCTTATGGTTAAGAAGTATCTTGACGCTAAGCCCGTTAAGTATTGATCCGCCTAAACACCGATTCGCAGAGCATATAAATACTCTGCGAAAACTTTTGGAGAATAAAAAAGTATGATAGAGTTTAAAAATGTTTCAATGAAATACAAAACCAACGGAGCAATTGCTCTGGATGATGTCAATGTAAGAATTGATGACGGTGAATTTGTATTTATCGTTGGTGCCTCAGGTGCCGGTAAAAGTTCATTCCTCAATGTTATTATGGGTCAGGAAAAGGTTGACTCAGGTATTGTTAAGGTTGGTCCCTACAGCCTTACAACAATCAAAAGACGTGAGCTTCCTCACCTTCGTAGAAGACTTGGTATTGTATTCCAGGATTTCCGTCTTATACCCAAGATGTCTGTTTATGATAACGTTGCATTCGCACTTCGCGTTATCGGTCTTGGTGAAAAGAAAATCACAAAGAGAGTACATTACGTACTCAAGCTTGTTGACCTTGCTTCAAAGTCAGATTGCTTACCCAACCAGCTTTCTCAGGGTGAAAGACAGCGTGTTGCAATTGCACGTGCTCTTGTTAATAACCCCAGCATTATTATCGCTGACGAGCCTACAGGTAACCTTGACCCCATCCTTTCAAATGACATTATGAGTCTTTTTGATAAAATCAATGCTCTTGGTGCAACTGTTGTTGTTGTAACCCACGACCTTGAGCTTGTTCGCCAGTTTGACCACAGAATTGTTACAATTGAAGAGGGTAAAATCGTTTCAGACGTTCCTGCAAGAGCTAAGAGAAACGAAGATGTTTCTTTTGCTGCTCCCGTTGATGCAGACAGTGAGGAGGTAAGTGAATAATGAGTAAGAAAAAGAATAACAAGCGCTCCTCAGGCGGCTTCAACCCCAACTATCTTACAAAAATGGGTGCCCGCAACCTGATTGCAAACAGAAGCATGTCATTTTCATCAATCAGCGTTCTTACTGCGTGCCTTCTTCTTATCGGTATTTCAGTTGTAATTCTTCTCAATATCCAGACACTCGTAAAGGATGTTGAAAAGCAGAACGTTGTTGTTGCTTTTGTAAAGGATAAAATTTCAGACGAAGATGTTCAGAAGGTTGGAACAGACCTTATGAGCATTCCTAACATTATTGCCGCTGACTTTGTTTCAAAGGAAGAGGGCTACGAGGAACAGCTCAAGGAATTCGGTGTTGAAAAGGATCTTTTTGACGACGTTATTGAAAATCCGTTTCCTCACTCCTACAGAATTTCCGTAAGTAATCTTGAAGAATTTTCAATTACTCTTCAGCAGATTCAGGCTGTAGAAAACGTTGAATCGGTAAGAGAAAGTCAGGAGCTTGTAAATCAGATTTCAGTTATCCAGAAGTCTGTAACAGCTATCTGCTTTATTGTTGTAATTGTTCTTGCCTTTGTTTCAATGTTCATTATTTCAAATACCATCAGAATAACAATGGTTTCAAGAAAAATTGATATTCAGGTTATGAAGTCCGTTGGTGCAACCAACACCTTTATCTGTTGGCCCTTTATGATTGAAGGTATTATCATCGGCTTTATTTCGGGTGTCATATCCCTGACTCTTACAATACTTTTCCAGAAGTTTGAGGGCGATTCACTCAGCTCACTGCTCGAGCTTTTCGGAAGTCAGGCAATTTCAATTTTTGACCACTTGCCTCTTCTTATTTCAGTATACCTTCTTTCAGGTGTGCTTATAAGCTCAATCGGCAGTGTGTTCTCCATCAGAAAGTACCTTAAAAAGGAAGGCAGCGAAGCAAGCGATATCTGATAGAGTTCTTTCAGGGCTTTTAACGTAAAACTTTCCGGAGGTAATATGAATATTAAAAGATTAATTCCTTTTGCTCTCAGCTTGTGTCTGCTTCTTTGCTTTGTTTTTCCGTCAGCAGAGGTTTCAGCAGCAACAAAGGCTGAGCTTGAGCAGAAAATTGAAAGTATAAACAGCCAGATTAATGCTAACAAAAATAAGCTTAATGAGCTCAAGGGCAAAAAAGAAGCTCAGCAGGAGTATCTCAACACTCTTGAAAATCAGATTGATGCCGTTGAAGATAAGGCAACAAATCTGCAGGTTCAGGTAAGCTCAATTGACAGCGATATTGCTAAGCTTGACAAGCAGATTAATCAGCTTACAAAAGAAATCAGACAGACAAAAAAGCAGATTAATAAGGCTGAAGATGATATTGTTACAATGGAAGAAACCATTGAAAACACAAGCGATAAAATGGCTCAGAAGCTCCGTGCTTCATATATGAAGGGCAGCGAATCAACTCTGCAGATTCTTATGGGCTCTGATTCACTTGCAAGCTTTCTTACAAGGCTTGAAATGATGAAGCGTACATCTGAAAGAGATAAAAAGGATATTGAAGATTTCAGAGATACCGTAAAAACTCTTAAGGATACAAGAAAGCAGCTCATCAAGGATAAAAACAGTCTTGATGAAAAAAGAGATAAGCGCCAGGAAAACAAGGATGACCTTGTTATAAAAAGAACTGAGCTTAAAAAGAAGGAAAGCGAATATAAAAGAACTGTAAAGCAGCTTGAAAAACAGTACAGCACAATTGATGAATATGTTGCTGAGCTTGATAAATCAAGTGCGGTTTATGAAAATTATATTGCTAAGCTTAACAAAGAAAAGAAGGCTGCAGACGCTGAAATTGACCGTATTCTTAAGGAATACTATGCAACCTCAAACAAGCCTACATCAGGCTCATCAGGTTCAGCAGGTGGCAATTATAACACGAATGCAACATGGTCATGGCCTCTCGGCGGTGCATCATGCTACATCAGCAGCCATTACGGCTACCGTAACCCTAACATTTCAGGCTGGGGCTTCCACGGTGGTACCGATATAACAGGCGGCGGAATTCACGGCAAGCCTGTTTATGCAACAAGAGCAGGCAAGGTAATTACCGCTGTTACAAGTAACTCAGGCTACGGCATTTATGTGCTTATTGACCACGGTGACGGTTATTCAAGCCTTTATGCTCATATGTCAGCGCGTTATGTAAATTCGGGCGACTCTGTTTCAAAGGGACAGATGATAGGCCGAGTAGGCTCAACCGGTAACTCAACCGGTCCTCATCTTCATTTTGAAATCAGATATTACGGCGAAAAGAAAAACCCGATGAATTATGTAAAGAAACCGTAATATACAACTCAGGAGGGGTAGATTTTCTATCCCTCTACAGGCTTTTATTAAGGAGGTAATCAATGAAACGCCTAATAGCAGCCTTGCTGTGTTTAACCCTGATTTTTTCTGCAATAATTTATACGGCAGATTTCAATATTGTTGAAGCTCTTACTCAACAGGAGCTTGAAGAAAAAAGCGACAAGATTGACGCTGAAATCAAAGCAAATCAGAAAAAGCTTAATGAAATTAAAAATAACAAAAAAGCACAGCAGGAATACCTCGACACACTTGAAAGTCAGATAAAGGCTCTTAAGTCAAAGGTGAATAATATCCAGACCCAGATGAATACTGTTGAAACAGAAATCACAAACTATACTGCTGAAATCAATCAGCTTAACAAGGAAATCAAGCAAACCAATAAGCAGATCAAAAAGGCTGAAAAGCAGATTGATGAAATAGAAAAGGATGTTACTGCAAAAGCAGATTCACTGGCAAAAAAGCTCCGTTCAAACTATGTGAACGGCACAGAATCACCCTTGAAAATTCTTATGGGTGCCGATTCACTTGCAAGCTTTCTTACAAGGCTTGAAATGATGA
>JAFOXT010000193.1 GCA_017425745.1 Clostridia bacterium
AAGCTTGAATTCAGTTTCTTCATTGATTTCAAGGTCAGGGTTTAAATCTGTAAACTTAATTGTCTCTTTTTCATAGAGGTCATAAAATCCGATATCCATTTCAACGGGAATATATTCACCTGAGGATGTGTTGAAGCTCATTCGGTAAATATAGAACATACCTGCTTTCACATTGTCACGGTAATCCACAATCTGCTTTTTAATTTCAGGTGTGAGATAGGGGTCAATATTAAGATAATTCCACTCATCATCAATAGATTTTTGAAATGAAATATAACTGCTGCTTTGTCTTACAATTTCACCTGTGTCAGGGTCGATAAGTGCATACATCATAGGAAAATGTATATTTGTTGAACGGCTGATGTTACTGAAAAGCTCGTCAAGATTTTCTTCAACCTTTTCTGCAGTTTTATTTTCCTTGGCATATCTTGAAAGCTCATAATCAATACTGTTGTTTACCCTGTCATAGCTTAGTCTGAAATCAACCGACGGCATATAAGCATAAAAAAGCATTACAGAAGTAATTATCATTATCACAGCAAAGGCAAGTGATATAAAAGCTACTAACTTTTTCTTTGTCATAAATATTCCTCCTTTTTCTCAACTTTCCAATACTGTACGGAATCAGTTTTCTTTGAAGGTATAACCAACCCCGATAACGGTTTCAATAAGGTCTGCTTTTTCACCGAGAGCCTTTCTGATTTTCTTTATATGGGTGTCAACTGCTCTCACTTCACCCTCAAAGCCGTAACCCCAGACCTTAACGAGAATTTTTTCTCTGTCAAGAACAACACCCTTATTCTGCATAAGCAGCTGAAGAATGCTGAAGCTTTTACTCTGAAGCTTGATTTCATTTCCGTCAAGGAAAGCCTTCTGTTTTAAAAGGTCAAGGGTTATTCCTGCGTATTCGATTTTATTGTCTTTGTCAGCACCCTTACTGCGTTTTATAATTGTGAGTATTTTCTCTGTCAGTACAGAAAGCGGAAAGGGTTTGACTATGTAATCGTCTGCACCGCTTTTGTAGCCCTTAAGTAAATCCTCTTCCTCACCTAAGGCTGAAAGGAAAAGTATTGGCGTATCGGTGAAGCTTCTGATTTCTCTGCAGGCTTCAATGCCGTTCATCTTCGGCATCATCACATCAAGCATAATAAGGTCAAATGCAGTTTCGCCCGCTTTCTTAACTGCACTTTCTCCGTCACGGCTGAGGGTAACATCCATACCCTTTGCAGTAAGGTAATCCTTAATGGTTTCTCTGATTTTTATTTCATCGTCTGCGACTAATATTTTATACATATCTGTCATCTCCTTAACTGTCTTAACTCTAACACGAGCTTATGTACTTTCTGTGTCCAAAGCAAAATAAAATCTCCGCACATTTTGTACGGAGATAAGGTTATATAATTTTCTGATAGGCAAGTCTTTCGTCGCCGTCTTCAAGGTGAATAATTCCGCAGTAGGTAAAGCCAAGCTTATCCATAAGATGGCGCATTACGGAATTGTTCTCGTGGGTGTCGATTCTGACATTGGGAAACTGTGAAAGTGCCCATCTGATACAGAATTCGCCTGTACC
>JAFOXT010000194.1 GCA_017425745.1 Clostridia bacterium
CGCCACAATTGCGAGAAGTGTTTCCATAAATCCAATACCTCAAATAAAAAAATTCAACCGCCCTCATTTCTGAAGGCGGTCTGAAAAACAAAGATAGAAATACAGAATAAACCTATAATCAGTATATGTTCATCTGCTCTGTCCTTTTGCCTGAGAGATTCAGCGATAAAAACCGCCTTGCACCTTGGGCACCCAATTCAATGGGATTCTCCAGAGCCTCCTCCGCTTCCGGTTTCCGTCAGGATCCCGAGAGTTTCATAGGGCTATTGCGATAGAGCATATCACAACTTATTAACAATGTCAAGTGTTTTTTTCAATTTATTCATATTTTTTATACCTATCTGCGATATAATTTGTTCATAACTATATTATCCCGTAAGGAGGATTATGCAATGAATCAGGTTTTTCTTAAGGCATTCACTTTCTTAACATCAATTGTTATGCTTTTCACAAGTCCCGGCGGTTCAATCAGACAGCCACTCAAGTCAAAGTCCTGTCCTGATTTTTACGGCACGGCGGCAATTTCAAAGCCTCTCAGTGAGGTAAAGGTGCCTCAGCACCCTTATCTTGCAAAGGAAGGCACCAACGGTATGCACGGCAACTCATACAACACAGGTACATATGATTACTCCGGCCCGCTCGGTATAAACCCTGAGGTAAAGTCCCGTTCAATGAATGTTTTCGGCGGACTTGTTGCAACCCTCACCTTTGACAGCAAGGGCAGAATTATGTGCATCAGCGGTAATGTTGTGGGCTTCAGACTTCTCCTTATTGATGCTGAAACACTTGAAATTCTTGCAGAAACAAGACTTCCTCAGCGTCCTTCAACAATTGAAGCGATCAAAACATTGAACTTCAGTGCAATTTCAAGCGACACCTCCGGCGGTGCTTACTTCCACCTTCTTGACGGTGACAGACCTATTATCGGCAACAGTGAAAACAAAATTCAGATTTTCAAGGTTGATGAAAGCGGTAAAAAGCCCCGTTGGATTATTGAACAGGAATATGATATAAACGATTCTCTTCCCGAGGGCTCATACATCACCGATGCTTTCCCCGATTATGACGGAAGAATCTGGTTTGTAACCCGTCCGGGTGAGGTAGGTTATGTTGACCCCGATACAAAGGACGTTGAATTCATTAAGCTTGACGGAGAAGAAATTCAGAACAGCCTTGCAATTTCTGAAGACGGTGTATATATTGTATCTGACCACGCTATGTACCGTTTTGATGTAAGTGCAGACGGCACACCTTACTATACATGGAGAACAGTATATGACAGAGGAAGCTCAACAAAGCCCGGCGCAATAAATCAGGGCAGCGGCACCACTCCTTCTCTTCTTGATGTACCCTGCAGTGACGGCAGCACACGCAAGCTTGTGGGCATTACGGATAATGCTGACGACAGAGTAAACCTTGTTGTTTACGACAGACTCACAGGTGAAGCAATTGTTACCGAGCCACTTTTTGAATCAGGTCACAGTGTAAGCGAAAACAGCCTTATTGCTCACGGCAGATCCTTCATTGTAGAAAACAATTATTCCGATTCAGGCGCCGGTTTCCTTGAAGGCAATCCTACAAGCTATCCCGGCATCACACGCTTTGACATAAATGATGACTGCACCGGCGGCAGTGTTATATGGGAAAGTCAGGAAGCGGCTGCAACAGTTGTGCCCAAGCTTTCAGCAGGCAACGGACTGGTTTATGTTTACACCCGTGTGCAGAATGAGGATATTCCGAAAAACACAGTTGCCTGGTATTTTACAGCCCTTGACTTTGAAACAGGCGAAACAGTTTACAGAATTTTCACCGGCACAGGCAGAAACTGGAACAACAGCTACGGTCCCATTACCATCGGTCCCAACGGCTCAGCTTATGTGGGAGTATTCAACGGCCTTGTTTCAATCACAGATAAAAAATAAGAGGTACAGTAATGAAAAGAGAAAAAAAGTTAACCCGCAAGGAGCTTCAGTATTATGCAAGAATGGCAGCAGACAGTTATATTGACGACCCCGTACACTGCTATGCAACAAAACACGAATACTGGCGAAGAAAATATGTTTATCACTTTATGATAGAGCGCCTTGCAACATCCAACCGTGAGGATATCATCTATGAAGATGAGGAGAAAAGAGGTATCTGCATCTGGAGTGATGCCCACAACGAATACGATATCATTGATTTTCTGATGTATCCCCACTGGATTTTCCTTTACTTTTATGCAAAGTCAACCATTAAGACTCTTAAGGCTTACGGCCATCTTGATGTAAAGGTTTTTCCTGAAAACACACTTATTATCTCCCCTGTTTTCACAGCAAAAGAGCATCAGGGCAAGGGCATTGCAACAAAGCTTATAAAGGAAGGCATCCGCGACCTTGTACCTCAGGGCTACAAGCTGGGGCTTGAAGCGCAGAATCCCGAAAACGTAAAATTTTATGAAAAGCTTGGCTTCAGAACAATCAAATATGTTTACTTCAAAAGTGAGAAAATACACAATTATTATATGATGTATGACCCTGACGGAACACTCTTTGAAGAAAATAAATAAAAATCATGAAAAATTTTCTTAAAATATTAGAAAAATATACATCAAATTTTTGTTGCAAAAACGTATATATGGTGATATAATTTATCAGGTAAAGTACTCAACTTTAAGAATGGAGTGTCAAAAAAATGAAAAAGCTTTATGAAGGTAAAACAAAGAACGTAATGCTCGACGAAGAAACCGGTATTGTACATCTTTTCTTCAAGGATGATGCAACAGGCGAAAACGGCGTGTTCGATCCCGGCTCAAACACAGTAGGCGGCAGCGTTGAAGGCAAGGGCAAGGTTGGTCTTGAGGTTTCAAAGTATTTCTTTGAGCTTATGGAAAAGAACGGCATCCCCACACACTACCTCGGTGCTGATGTTGAACAGGGTCTCATGAAGGTTCGCAACCTTACAGTACCCCGTCTTGAATTCATCGTTCGTTATTTCACTGCAGGCAGCATGTGCCGCAGATTCACTCTTGAAGAAGGCATTCCCTTCAATCCTCCCTACGCTGAAGTTACTCTTAAGGATGACATTCAGGGCGATCCCCTTATCAGCGAAAGAATCTGCCTTATGAAGGGCATTCTCAAGGAAGGTCAGTACGAAGAAGCTCAGAACGTAGTTCTCAGAGTTGGTGAAGTTCTTAAGGAAGAGCTTGCTACAATGGATCTTCAGCTCATCGACTTCAAGATTGAAGTTGGTTACGATGAAACAGGTAAGATTTTCGTTGCTGACGAAATCACACCCGACATCTGGAGAGTTAAGGACACAGAAGGCAACATTCCCAACCAGATTGATTGCGCTAAGCTTATTCTTGAAAAGATTAAATAAAAAACTTCAGGGAGCAGTAAGCTCCCTGTTTTTTTGCGTAAAATATAAAAGCAACTGCCCTATGGTTTCCCATAGGGCAGTTTTGGTGCGGATGACGGGACTTGAACCCACATGAAATTAACTTTCACTAGAACCTGAATCTAGCGCGTCTGCCAATTCCGCCACATCCGCATATTTAATTAGTTTGATGATTTCAGATAGTGAGCGCGTGACCGCTTGCGGTACCCAAAATTCTTTTCAGCTTGGAGCGCTGAAGAATTTTGACCTCTGCGCCATCCTCGCCTTGCTATATCTCCCACTGGGAGCGCTTCAGCAATGATGCTGCCAATTCCGCCACATCCGCATAACAGGTGTTATTTTAGCACAAGTTTTTACTTTAGTCAAGATAAAACGAATAATTATTGAATTTAAAAGAACCGCCATTCAGAATGACGGTTCTTTATACATTTAAGTGAAATCAGATTTCTTTAAGTAATTCAGGAAGGTTGCCAAGGTCTGAAAGAATCATTGCAAGCGCCTTGAAGAACCACTTAACTCTGTAGAGGAATGTGTTAGGTGTGGTTGTAACAACCTGAAGCTTCTCTGTATTTTCTTTGAATTCTTCAGTTTTGATGAATGTAAAATCACACTCTGCAGCTGCATGGTCAGATACTGATTCGCCATCTGCGTCCTTAACTGAAACAAATCTGAAATCTTCAACCATAAGGTCAACGCCACCGCCTGATTTGTACATAAATCTTTCAACTGAGTCCCAGTTGCCCCATGCAGGAATATTTGTAATATGCCAATCATGCATATTGAAATAATCACCGTTGTTATGATGCTCTACCCACGCGTCCTTGAATCCGAGTTCAACGCAAAGCGCTTTATAAAGGGCTCCGTTATCTTCGTGAGTGTGCATATAGTTATTAAAGTCACCTGTTACAATTACAGGTCTGTCATTTTCTGCTGAACGAGCCTTGATAAAATCTGCAAGCTGTCTTAACTGGCTTGATCTTGCGGCAATTGAGCCTGCACCACCGTAAGCATCAGCGTGTAAGTTATAGAAATCTACATAAATTCCGTTGCCGATGTCAATTACACTGTAAACAAAACCCTTGGGTGTAAGTGCATCTGAACCATCTGAAAGAATACCGCTTGATTCATTCCACGCAACGCGTGTTTCGTTATAAATGGGCATATTCTTTGTGAAAACGCTGAGTCCGTCACCACCGGGAATATTTCCCATATGGATAGTAGCACTGTTAAAGCCGTTCATACCTGCAACAAGGTCGTTATGATAGCCGAAATCCTCCTGAACAGCAACTATATCAAAGCCGTTGCTTGAAAGATACTGACCTGCTACGTTCTGATTTGCGCCAACATTTACTCCTGATAAAGCCGCAAAGGGAAGACCTGCAACATTGAAGTTTACAGTTTTAACCGTCTTCTTTTCAGCCTTATCGTAATCGTAAAGATCTACATCGAAATACTCAGTAAATGTTTCTTCACCGCAAACATATGTAAGCTTCCAATAAATCTTGTTATAATCTCTGAAGCCTTTTACATCGCTGTCTTTAAGGTATTCTCTGTATAAAATGCCGTATTCATCCTGCTCAGCAAGAGCCTCATCACGCTTGAAAACCACCGGCTTTGTAAAATCAATCTTTTCAGAATCATCCTTCGGCCAGTAATCGGGAGCAGTTTCATAGGTGATTTCAAAGCCTCTCCAGTTAGTTTCACCGTCAAGTGACACTTTGCAGGCGATTTCTGTTGTGCCTGCAGGGAAGGTGAAAACGTATGCAAGGTCGTTAAGCTCTCTTGAAATTGCATAATCGCCTTCTACGCTTTTCTCTTTGGTGCTGTAATCTGCTACACTTGGAAATTCCATCTGATAAAGTGTTGATTTGTAAAGGAAGGGTGCTATTTCAACCTGAACCCCGTTTTCAGCGCTTGCTGTAATACCGCCTGAAGCAGGCATACAGATACAGCTTAAGGCTATAAGTGTTGTAAGCATTAAACAAAGAAATTTTTTCATAGTAAGCTCTCCTCTTTAATTAAATTTACTATAGTTGCATAATAGCATATTTTTTCAGGAATTTGTTATAAAATTGTAAAAAACCTTATCGTAACACCGAAACCGATGAACGATAAGGTTCTTTGTTTTTAATATGATTCGTTTATGATATCAATCATCAGCTGCTGAGCTTCCTTTGCTTCAGGTGTGGGGAAAAGCGGATAAGGATGGTCGAGATTATCCTCAACAACATAGGTGTGCTCTATTTCCTGCTCACAAAGAATCTTGTCAAGCTTTGCAACATCAGGATAAAGCATATCCTTTGTTCCGGTGAAAAGAGTAATTCTGCCAAGGTTTTCAAAGCTTCCGTAAATAGGACTTACCATAGGATCGTGTCTGTCCTTGTCGCCCGCCCAGAGCTTACCGATGTCCTTACAGCCGTAAAGTCCCAGCATCGGGTCGATTTCAGCAATTTCTTCAATACCCTCAGTTTCCATTGTAACATCAAGCCAGGGAACAATAAGGAACAAATCCTCAGGCTGAATAAGCTCAGGATAGTCGTCACGGAGAATCTGAGCAAGTGCAAGTGACATACCGCCGCCTGATGAGTCACCCATAAATATAATGTGCTCAATGCCGTCTCTTGTAGCAAGATCCTTATAGAATTCAATCATTTTTTCATAGGATTCCTCACAGGTGTAGTTGGGCACCTTAAGGTAAATCGGCACAATTACGGGACAATTTGTTTTCTGGGTTACATTGTTAATAAGATTCCAGTGATACTTCAGAGGATTGTTAAGATATCCGCCACCGGGAATGTATACAATAACAGTGTCGTCAAGCTTATCCTCGTTTACATAGAATACCTGCATTCCGTGCTCGTGGGTATCGTAAACATCAACATCCATTTTTACTGTTTCGGGTATCTCGTAATCCTCGAGATTCTCCTTAGCACGTACTCTGAGATTATGTACGTATTCTGCACCCTGTTCATAAATGCAGTCTCTGTCAACCATAATCATATACATCTCTGCAAGAGAGGACATAATTGATCGGTCAAAATAGAACCACGAAAAGCAGGAAAAACCGACACAGATGCATACTGCACAGCAAAGCACTGCAATTATGGTTTTTTTTGCCTTTTGTTTTTTGGTCTTCATTTTTGCTTCTCCCTTCAATAAATCTCACAAAACCTTTTTAATATTAGCATTATAATTGTGAATTATGAACAAGATTCTAACTAAGTGTTATTGCAGTGTAAAAATCGACAAATACTTATATAAAGTCGATTATTTATAAGACAGCTGTCGTATATTCCCACGTTTTGAAATATTTTTAAAATAAGTTGATTTTTTTTACAAAAGCCCTTGACATTGCCGGATAATTATGATAATATACTTAGGCAAATACGGAGAGATACCGAAGTGGTCATAACGGAACGGTCTTGAAAACCGTCGTACGTCCTGCGTACCGTGGGTTCGAATCCCACTCTCTCCGCCATTTTTTTATTTATAGCTTTATTTACTAAGGCACCAATGGAGAAGTACTCAAGTTGGTGACGAGGCGCCCCTGCTAAGGGCGTAGGTCGGGTAACCGGCGCAGGAGTTCGAGTCTCCTCTTCTCCGCCAAAAAACCAAGTCGCAAGACTTGGTTTTTTATTTGTTTATAACGCTTTTAAAACGGCCGTAGTACCGTAAGGGATATTTGTGTTTTTTACTGATATATGATATAATCAAAAAAATTCTGCTGATGAGGTGATAGCTTGCATTTTCTTATATATTTTATTCTGGCTCTTTTTGCCACAACTGTAGGCTCGCTTACAGGTATGGGAGGCGGAGTAATTATAAAGCCTCTTATGGATGTGCTTCACGATTTTGACGTTCAGACAATAGGCATAGCTTCATCAATAACCGTTTTTTCAATGGCAATTGTTTCTGTTTTAAAGCAGATGAAGGCTAAAACAGAAATTCCTTTCAAAACAGCAATTCCTTTAGGCGCTGGCTCTGTTGCAGGCGGATTTTTCGGTGAAAAGCTTCTGAGGCTTATTGTAGAGCTGCTCAACGCAAATTCAATTGTAACCGTTGTACAGAACTGTGTGCTTGCTGTACTTATTCTCTGCGTTTTTGTTTATATGAAGAACAAGGATAAAATCAAGGGCAGAAGCTTAAACGGCACTGTTGTTTCCTTTGCAGTTGGTGTTTTTCTCGGTATATGCTCATCATTTTTAGGTATCGGAGGTGGGCCTATCAATGTTGCACTTATAATTTTCCTTTTTTCAGTGGGCACAAAAACTGCAACGGTGTGCTCCCTTGTAACAATTCTTTTTGCACAGATTTCAAAGCTCACTACTGTGGCGCTTACAACAGGATTTTCAGGTTTTGACTTATCAATTGCTCCGTTTATGATTGTGGGCGCAATACTCGGCGGCTTCATCGGTGCTTCACTTAACAAAAAATGCAGCGAAAAAACCGTTGAAAAAGCTTTC
>JAFOXT010000195.1 GCA_017425745.1 Clostridia bacterium
CGCACACCAAGGTCACGAATCTGCATAGGTGTTTTGTCGCGGAGATTATCACTGCCGCCTGTTTTAGGGTTGTTATATATAATTTCGCCCTCATTTACCTTCTGAAGACCTGCAATTGCTTCAAGAAGCTCTCTCTGGCCCGAGCCGGCAATACCTGCAATGCCGAGAATTTCGCCTGAATAAGCAGTAAAGGACACGTCATTGAGCACCTTTACACCCTCTCGGTCAACACAGTTAAGGTTTTTTACCACAAGTCTTTCCGACGGATTCTGAGGCTCACTTCTGTCAATATTAAGGCTTACTTTTTTACCAACCATCATTTCGGTAAGCTCACTCTCGTTTGTTTCGGCAGTTATAACTGTGCCTATGTATTCACCTTTTCTGAGTACAGCAACCTTATCTGAAAGTGAAAGCACCTCGTGAAGCTTGTGAGTGATAATTATAATTGACTTTCCGTCCTCACGCATTTTGCGAAGAACATTGAAAAGCTTCTGTGTTTCCTGAGGAGTAAGCACCGCTGTGGGCTCGTCAAGAATAAGAATATCAGCGCCTCTGTAAAGCACCTTGATTATTTCAACGGTCTGTTTTTCAGAAACGGACATTTCGTGAATTTTCTTAAGAGGGTCGATATCGAAGCCGTATTTTGTGCAGATATCCTTTACCTTTTCTGTAGCTGACTTATAATTAAAGCCACCCTCCTCCTTAAGACCGAGGATAATATTCTGTGTAGCCGAAAAAACATCAACAAGCTTGAAATGCTGATGAATCATACCTATTTTGTACTTGAATGCATCCTTGGGTGAACGGATTACTACCTCATTTCCGTCGATGAAAATTCTGCCCTCATCGGGGAAATAGATGCCTGCGATAATGTTCATAAGAGTAGTTTTACCGCTGCCGTTTTCGCCGAGAATTGAAAGAATTTCTCCGCGGTTAACCGTAAGATTAACATTTTTATTGGCAATTTTTCCGCCAAAGGCTTTGCTGATATTTTTCAGTTCAATGGCCGGTTTGTTTTCCAATTAGAGCGCCTCCTTTATATTTCTGATAGGCTTTAAGCACTTAAAAAGCAAACCTTACAAGTAAAAAAGTTTGCTTTTTAAAGACTTAAAGAGCGGGACAACAGGGTGTCCCGCTCATAATAATCAGAGGGATTAGAACTTTTCGTTAAGAAGGTTGATGCCGTCGATTCTGAGATCGAAGCAAGGAGCTGAACGGTATTCTGATTCGTGGAAGTAGCCGTCAGCAATAACTTCTGTATCGGGAGCAAAAGCAGCATCTGTATCAACGTCTGCCTTGTAGCTTTCAAGAGCTTCACCGCCAACGGTGAATGTAGCAGCGTCAAATACCTTGAGCTCGCCAGCCTTGATTTTTTCAACAGCTTCCTTGATAGCGTCAGCTGTGCCTTCAGCAGCAACATCCTGGTTGATACCTGTAAGAACTACTGAGCCTTCTGCAATACCGCCGCACCAGTCTGCATCAATCTTTTCGCCCTTTGCATACTGACCGATAATGTAGTTGTAATAGGGAGCCCAGTTGATAGCTGATGAGATAATGAATGTTTCAAAGCATGAATCATAAGTACTGCCGTTGTATGATACGTTGGGAATCTTTGCAGCTTCGCAAGCACCGGGAGCACCCATTGAGTCAGCGTGCTGGCTGATAAGTACGCAATCTCTTGCGATAAGAGCTTCAGCAGCATTCTTTTCTTCTGTTGCATCATACCATGAGCCTGTGAACTGAACGTCCATTGTAACTGACGGACATACGCTCTTAGCGCCGAGATAGAATGATGTATAACCTGAAATAACTTCAGCATATGTGAAAGCGCCTACATAGCCCATCTTAGCCTGTTCAGCTGTGATAGTGCCGGCTTCGATCATTTCGTTGATCTTGAGACCTGCAGCAACACCTGCAAGGAAACGGCCTTCATAAATTGAAGCAAATGCGTTGTGGTAGTTGTCAAGGCCTTCTGTGTGAGCCTTTGTACCTGTTGCATGGCAGAATTCAACTTCGGGGAATTCCTTAGCAGCCTTGATAAGGAAATCTTCGTGGCCAAAGGAGTTAGCGAAGATAATGTTACAGCCTTCTGCTACAAGGTCCTTAGCAGCAACATAGCATTCGTCACCTTCGGGAATGTTTACTCTGATAATAACCTGCTCGTCTGTAAGGCCGAGAGTTTCCTGAATCTTGTAAACAGCATTAAGGAAGTTGAGGTCGTATGTTGAGTTTTCGTCGTGAAGGCAGATAAAGCCGATTTTGAAGTCTGCGGGAACTTCATAGTCAACGTTAAGAGCTACTTCAGCGATGGGTGATTCACTCATACCGAGGTTTTCGGGTTCTTCGTTGCCGTTGCCGCCGCAAGCTGCAAGAGCAAAGCAGAGAACTGCAGCAAGAAGAATTGCAAGTAATTTTTTCATTGGTGTTTCCTCCATTTGAATTATATTTCACCGGCTTATGCCGGCTGATTCCGGATTTATTTTACGAAGGTAAGAGAATCGTCACTCATCGACTCAACTCTAGCGAGAGATTCCACTCTTATTCCAAGATCTCTCACTCTTTTTCCGCCCTGCTGAAAAGCCTTTTCAACAGCAATTGCACAGCCTGCCACCTCAGCACCTGCCTGATTGCAAAGATCAATAAGACCTAAAAGTGCATTTCCCTCAGCAAGGAAATCGTCAATAATAAGCACCTTATCCCCTTCTCCGATAAAGTCCTTTGAAACAATTACATCATAGGTTTTCCCGTGGGTAAAGGATTCAACCTGGGTTTTATAAACTGTTGATGCAATGTTTTTTGTTTTGCTCTTTTTTGCAAAAAGCACGGGACAGCCGAAATACTGAGCCACTATGCAGGCAATACCTATACCTGACGCTTCAATGGTAAGAATTTTGTTTACGCCTGTGCCGTCATAAAGGCGCTTGATTTCCTTACCCATTTCATTAAGTAGCTCAACATCAATCTGATGATTGAGAAAGGAGTCAACCTTAAGAATGTTACCCGGAAAAACCTTTCCGTCTTTAAGAATTCGTTTTTCAAGAAGCTCCATTTGCCGTTTTTCTCCTTTTCGACCTATTTTAATATATTTTAACAAAAAGTGACAGATTTTTCAATAGAAACTGTAATAAAATATGCAGATTTAATTTGGTTAATATATACAAAATCTCTTTATCTATAAAAACAAAACCTCTCCTCAAAGGGAGAGGTAATCATTCAGTTTTTTTCGCTCAGCAAAAGCAGCTCTTCGGCAGTGATTTCTCTGCACTGACCTTCTTCAAGGCTTTCATCAAGGTCAAGACCGCCCATTCTTACGCGCTTAAGATAAAGCACCTTGTTTCCGAGGGCAGCAAACATTCTTTTCACCTGATGGTATTTACCTTCGCAGATTTTCACCTCTGCTATTGGCTCATCTGTTTTTTCAAGCATTCTGACCTCTGCTTCAAGGCAGAGTGTTCCGTCAGAAAGCTCAATTCCGTTTTTGAAAGCAGAAATATCCTCTTCGGTAAGCGGTGACCTGAGAGTTGCGTGATAGGTTTTCATTATATGGTTTTTCGGTGAGAGTATTCTGTGAGCAAAATCTCCGTCGTCGGTAATTAACACAAAGCCAACTGTATCACCGTCAAGTCTGCCTGCCGGAAAAAGTCCGTCACGGTAAAGCTCAGGCGGCACAAGGTCAACAACTGTTTTCTGTGTCTTATCGTTTGACGCAGAAATCACACCCTGAGGCTTGTTGAGCATAATATAGATGTTCTTTTTATAGTTGAGAGCTTTGCCGTCAACGGAAATAACCGATTTATCTGCATCAACCTTTATATCAGCAGATTTTACAACTGCTCCGTCAACAGTAACTCTTGAGCTTTTTACCATTTTCTTTACATCGCTTCGGGAAAGCTTACCCTGAGAAGCGATGAGCTTATCAAGTCTTTCTGTCATTTTATCTGTGTAATCTTGTGTCCCTTAACCCAGAAAACTCTTTTTGCATAAGGGAAAAGGAATTCATCGTGAAGTGAGTCAGTATAGAAATCGTCAATTACACCGTCGGGATAAGCCTCACGGAAAAAGTCAATTTTAACCTCACGGAAGCAGCCTCGGTTGAATGCACCTGTTTTCGGATCAAGCTCTGTGCCCAACCAGTGCTTTACTCCGATTTTAGGGCAGATGATGTTCATTGAAACTGTAGGTGACGCTGTAATAATAAGGTCATCTTCCTTCTGCACATGCTTATAGAAGGGCTTGATATTTTTCTCGTGGGTAGCCCAGAATTCCTCATAAAGTGCAGGAATATCAATGTTATGCTTTTCAACATAATCTGTAATTACGTGGCCGTACTTTGCAATTACATCATCAAAACGGAGAGTTGTCTTTCTGTAATCGTCAATAATCTTAAGGACCGCAGGAGTAAAAGCAAGAATTTTAGGGTCTTTCTTAATAAAAAACTTAAAAAAGTCAAGAGAGCTGTCGCCCTTATAAATTGTGCCGTCAAAATCGTATACGTTCATAATATCTCCTTAAATTTTATTCTGCATTATTCAGCATTATTAAGTTTTAGGTATTCGTCCTTTACAAGACCGAGCTTTTTGAAAATCAAATGGAAAAACAGTGAAAGAAGTGCCGGAGCTAAAACGTGCATTATTACAATAAGCACTATGCTTTCTGTGCCGCCGAAAGAGTCAGCCATAGCTGAATATGCACCGAACTGTCCCACAAGACCGCTTGTGCCCATACCTGCACCTGTAGGGGTATTTGTCATTTTAAGCACACAGGTTGAAACGGGTCCGAGCACTGCACCGGCAAGAGTGGGAGCAAGTATAATCTGAGGGTGGCGCATTATGTTGCCGAACTGAAGCATGCTTGTGCCCACACCCTGAGAAACAAGACCGCCTACACCGTTAGCTTTGAATGAGGTTACCGCAAAGCCCACCATCTGTGCTGCACAGCCTACGGCAGCAGCACCGGCCGCAATTCCGTCAATACCGAGCATAATACAAAGGGCAGCTGAGCTTATGGGTGCTGTAAGAGCAAGACCTACAAGCACCGAAACTGTAATTCCCATAGGGAAGGGATGAAGCTGAGTTGCAGCATTTATAAGCTCACCGAGTCCGCTCATAAGCTCTGAAAGATAAGGGCCTACGAATGTACTTACAAATCCGCCTGCAATAATGGTTACAAGAGGAGTTACAACTATATCAATTTTTGTTCTTCCGCTTACAAGTCTTGAAATCTCGTTGGCAACAAGTGCGGCTACATAAGCACCCACAGGGCCACCGAGCTCATAACCGAAAGCACCGACCGCGATACAGGAAAACACAACAAGGGGTTTGCTTTTAAGTCCGTAAGCAATTGCGGCACCGATTGCACCGCCAACAACAGGCGAAGATGCGGCAAGGACACCGCTGAAGCTTGAAAGCACAGCAAGTCCCGGTATTTTAGCCAGCTGACTGATAATAAGTCCTACAATAAGTGAAGAAAAAAGGCCGAGAGCCATAAAGCTCATAGCATCAACGAAATAACGTTTAAGATAATTTTTTATTATCTTCAATTTTATCATCCCTTTGACTTTATTTTTGAATTGATATATATTATAATTGAAACTAAACTAATAATCAATATAATAAGCGGAAACTTTTAAGCTTTTTTAAACTAAAAAACTATAATTGTATTAAATTAAGGAGGGTTCATATGAACGGAATAATGGAAAAATTCAGACAATTTATGCTTGGCCGTTACGGAAACGACCTTTTGAACACAGTGCTTTTTATCTTCGGTGCAGTCGTTTCAGTAATCTGCTCACTTTTCAGAATACCTTTCGGAAGCCTTATCAGTCTTATCCCCTACGGTATTGCCGTTTACAGAATGATGTCCAAAAACTACACAAAAAGAAGTGAAGAAAACCGAAAGTTTCTTGAGATTTCGGCACCCTGGAGAGCTTTTATTATGAAAAAGCTTCAGCAGTTTCAGGACAAAGGCCACAGATACTACAGCTGTCCTAAGTGCCACAACACACTGCGTGTACCGAGATACAGAGGCAAAATAAAAATCAGCTGTCCTCACTGCGGCAAGGAATTCATAAAAAAGACCTGACAGATTCAAAAATACCGTCTGACTTACATCAGGCGGTATTTTAACATTGTAATAAAGTTGTAATTTTTTTGTTATTTTTCTTTGTTGCTATGTACATTCCAAAATGTTATAATAAAGGCAGAAAGGATGTGATATTATGTTAAAGAAAGCAACTTCGTTTTTATCAAAGCTCAACATTTTCTGTATTATTATTTTTATTCTTTGCTTTGTAATTGTCCGTCTTGATATTATGCCCGATAACTTTTTCACCGTGTGCTTATGGGCAGGATTTGTTTCCTTGGGAGTCACTTTGCTTTTCATAATTTCTGTCCTGACACTCACCTTTAAGGAGAAAAAGCTTCAGGATTCTTTCCGGTTTGTAGTCACATACTTTCTTGATGCGGTTTTCGTAAGCTTTGTAGGGTGGTTTGTTCATATGGTGCTTAACTCCCCCATTTTCTGAAAAAGATGAAAGGATGTGATATAATGAAGAAAACCCCTTCACTTTTACCTTTACTGAATATTTTTGCTACACTCATTCATCTGACTCTCTTTGTGCTTACTTATGCTGATGTAAAATTCTTCGGCGATCCCTTCCCCATCATGCTTGCGTGGGCTATTCCCTTTGTAGGGGCAGTTGCTTTACTTTTTATTATTCAGACAGTTATAATTGCCATCAGAACAAAAAAGCTTCCCGATTCATTTTTGTATGTGGTAAGCTATTTCTTCACTGTAATATATCTGTGCGTTTCAGGCTACTACATTTATGACTTTCTTGATGCGTGGTTTATGTTTTAATTTTCGTCAGTTATTTTGCATTTTGCATTAAAATAAGCTCCCGATTTCGGGAGCTTTTTTCATCTGTCTTTATACATTTTTTCGTAGTAGTTCATATATTCACCGCTGACAATCTCTTGCCACCAAGCCTCATTCTGAAGATACCATTCAACGGTTTTCTTTATGCCGTTTTCAAAAGTGGTTTCCGGATACCAACCAAGCTCATTTTTAATCTTTGTGGGATCAATTGCATAGCGCATATCGTGGCCGGGTCTGTCCTTTACATAAGTAATAAGGCTTTCGTCCTTACCGAGAATTGAAAGTACAGTTTTTACAACATCAATGTTTGCTCTTTCGTTGTGACCACCGATATTATAAACCTCACCGATTCTGCCACCGTGAAGAATCATATCAATTGCCTTACAGTGGTCTTCAACATAAAGCCAGTCTCTTACATTAAGTCCGTCACCGTAAACGGGAAGGCTTTTTCCGTGAAGGGCATTGATAATCATAAGGGGGATAAGCTTTTCAGGGAAGTGATAGGGGCCGTAGTTGTTACTGCAACGGCTGATTGTAACAGGAAGCTTATATGTGCGGTAGTAAGCCATAACAAGCAAATCTGCACTTGCTTTGCTTGCTGAATAGGGCGATGATGTGTGAATCGGTGTTTCCTCTGTAAAGAAGAGGTCAGGTCGGTCAAGAGGTAAATCGCCGTAAACCTCATCGGTTGAAACCTGATGGTAACGGATATTGCCGTATTTTCTTGCCATATCCATAAGCACCTGAGTGCCGAGAATGTTTGTTTTAAGAAAAACCTCAGGACTTTCAATTGAACGGTCAACGTGGCTTTCTGCAGCGAAATTCACAACAGCGGTGAAATTCTCCTCACCGAAAAGCTTGTCAACAGCCTCTCTGTCAGTTATATCAGCCTTTACAAAGCGGAAGTTTTCGTTCTGAAGCGCCTTTTCAAGGGTTGAAAGATTACCTGCATAAGTAAGAGAGTCGATACAGACAATGCGGTAATCGGGATGCTTTTCAAGCATATAGTATACAAAATTGGAGCCGATAAATCCGGCACCACCGGTTACGAGAATATTGGGCATAAAAGCACCTCCAAAAAATGCAACACTTATTGTTCTTTAATATTATATCACAACAGCAATTTATATTCAAGAGATTATTTGAATACGCAAAAAGCAGGGAGTTTTACTCCCTGGTTCAGCTTGTCGAAAAAGTCATTTTCGACAAGCTGTCAGACTTTCGAGAAATGCAGAAGATGACCTTTTCTTTACCCCGAAGGCGTACAAAGGTACTCCGAGAGGGTAAAAAAGGTCAAAACAATGTCAAAATCGTACAAAGCTCGATGCTTTGTACGATTTTCTTTCTATTGATTTTAAATCA
>JAFOXT010000196.1 GCA_017425745.1 Clostridia bacterium
ACCGTCAGCTCAACTACTATTATGTTGAGAATGATAAAGGCGTAAAGACCAATATGGGTGACTATATGCTTAACTTCCCTGAAGAAAACGATGATTTTGCAGATATTCTCTTAAAGGGTAACCCTAACATTCTCAATAACATCCGCATTCTTCTTTCAATGGGTGTTGCTGACGGCGGTGACCTTATTGAGCGTATCAAGGCAGCAACAAAGGATGAAGCTGTTTACGGTAAAGCGAAATATTTCGATGCCGCAAAAGAGCTTGCAGGCAAAATTCAGCAGCTCAAGAAAATGCTCACTGATGCAAAAGCAGAAATAGATGAAATCAATGCAGACACAGAAATGACAGAAGCAGAAAAAGATGCGGCATTACTTATGCCTCAATACATTGTGACTCTTCTTCTCGGCTTTGATGTGATTTTAGAAACAATTCCTTGCGGTGACACAAATTACAGCGATTATTTCGAAACAACAACAGATGTTGATTATGCTCTTCTCTATCCCTTTGTTGATGCAATGACAGAGGGTCAGAAAGCAATGGCTGTTTCAGGTCAGGTTCATTCAGTACTTGTTTATAATGCAGTCGAAATGAATGACGAAGAGCTTGAAGCAAAACTCGCTGAGACGGAAAAGGATTACGAACCCTTATCAGTGTACTTCGGTACAGATATGAACCTTCTTGAAGGTGCAGTGGCTGTTACGTCAGATGCTTTAAGAGAAGAAGCAGCAACAGGTAACAACTGGTTTGCCTGCTTTACAGGCAATATGGCGGGTGATATCACAATTTCCTCACTGTTCGGTGTAGGCGGTGTTGCCCTTATGGGTATTTCGGCTCATTTCCTTAAGCAACAGTACACTATTGCAACAACGAAGCTGAGCAATCTTGAAAATTACACATTATGGTATAATAATAACGAGATTGCTGTGCGCTTGAACCAGCTTAAAGCCGGTGAAATTTCACAGAAATCCTATGATGAAGCTATAAGTAAATTTGTCAGCGAAAATAATGCAATAAATGCAAAGGTTACAACTTCTACTTCCACAATTGTATTATCTTCAATCGGTGTTGCTGCCGGTATTGCAATGATTGCATTCAGCATTTATTCAATTGTTCAGATTGTTGACAAGTACAATCCCAGCTACACCAAGATTCCTTCAAATATGGTTGACACAGTTTCAACTGCAAACGGTAGCAGATTCATCAATTATACCGTTGTAAACTCACTTTATCAGGACGGCAATAAAACTTCTGAAAAGCCCGGTGATACAAACGGTTACAGTGGTAAGCAGTGGAACGCAATCTACTATACAAAGAGCTTCGAAGCAGGTAAGTGTATGACTTCAACAGGCTATTTCATTGATTCAGCTGAAAACTTCGGTAAGTATACCCCCGTTGCTGCTTTCGGCACAAATAACTGTTACGACCTCAACTCCTTCAACGGCAAAGAAAACACAGAAAATATCTTCGTTGCTTTCGGTAACTCAAACAACAAGAAATCAGCTGAAACTTCAGTTCCCACAGTTATAGGTAGTGTATTTACATACGGAGCAATGGCTATCAGCGGTGTTGCAGGTATGGGTCTTGGTATGTGCATTATGTCACTTATCAAGCGTAAAAAGGAAAGCTGAAATCAATCCGAACTATCTAAATTATAATTACTGAATTGTAAGGCATCTGAGAAAATTTCAGATGCCTTATTTTTTATAAATTAAGCCTTA
>JAFOXT010000197.1 GCA_017425745.1 Clostridia bacterium
GTGCGCTCTATATAAAAAACGGCACAAAGCTGAAGGCTGTAAACGTAGGCGGCGGTCAGGAAAAGGATATAAGACCGGGTACGGAGCCTATGCCGGCAATTGCGGGCTTTCTTGGTGCAGTTGAAAGTCTTACAGTAAAGGAAAGCCTTGAAAAGGTAACAGCACTCAGAAACGGCTTTATTGAAAAGCTTAAAGCAATTGAGGGCGTTACAGTCAACTCTCCCGACGATGCCCTTCCCTATATAGTAAACCTCTCTCTTCATAAGCTTAACTCCGAAACAGTGCTTAATTTTATGTCGGGAATGGGAATTTATGTTTCCTCAGGCTCAGCCTGCTCAAAGGGTCACAAAAGCCCTGTGCTTACTGCTATGGGACTTTCAGACGACATTATCAATTCATCGCTGAGAGTCAGCCTTTCAAAATATACAACAGAAGAAGAGCTGAATGAATTTGTTTTATCAGCAGAAAAAGCACTAAAGACACTTGCAAAAAGAAGGTAATTATAAATGAAAGAAGTAATTCTTGTAAAAAACGGTGAGCTTGCTCTTAAGGGGCTTAACCGTTCAACCTTTGAGGATATCCTCGTTAAAAATATGAAAAGAAGACTTATCCATTCAGTTGGTAAGTTTACCTTTACAAAGTCGCAGTCAACAATTATTGTTGAGCCCAACGAAGAAGACCTTGACTTTGAAAAGGCAGTAGAAGTAATCAGCAAGGTTTTCGGTATTGCAGGCTTTTCAAGAGCTGCTCTCGCTGAAAAAGACCTTGAAGACATAAAAAATGTTGCTCTCAGCTACCTGGGTGACGATTTAAGAAGCGTAAAGACCTTTAAGGTTAACGCAAAAAGAAGCGACAAGAAATTTCCGCTCACTTCACCCGAGCTTTGCAGAGAGGTAGGCGCACACCTTTTAAGAAACATTCCATCACTTAAGGTTGATGTGCACAACCCCGACATTATCGTAACAGTTGAAGTAAGAGATAAGCACGTTTTCATCCACGGCAACCAGATAAAGGGTGCAGGCGGTATGCCCGTAGGCTCTGCAGGCAGAGTTGCACTTCTTGTTTCAGGCGGTATCGACAGCCCTGTTGCAGGCTGGATGATGGCAAAGCGCGGTCTTCAGCTTACTGCAATCCATTTTGCTGCACCTCCCTACACAAGCAAGCGTGCAGAGATGAAGGTGCGTGACCTTGTTTCAATTGTTTCAAAATACAGCGGCAGAGTAAATTTTGCCGTAGTAAACTTTACTGAAATTCAGGAAACAATAAGAGAGAAATGCCCTGAAGAGCTTTTCACAATCATTATGAGAAGACTTATGATGAAAATTGCAGTACGCCTTGCAGAAAGAGACGGCTGCGGTGCTCTTGTAACAGGTGAAAGCTTAGGTCAGGTTGCTTCACAGACTCTTGGTGCACTCGCTTGTACAAACGCAGTTTCAACAATTCCCGTTTTCCGTCCCCTTATCGGTATGGATAAAGACGAGATTATTACTATATCAAGAAAAATCGGTGCGTTTGAAACCTCTGTGCTTCCCTATGAGGATTGCTGCACAGTGTTCACTCCCAAGCACCCCAGAACACGCCCCACGCTTGAGCTTATTGAAAAAGCAGAAGGCGCAGTTGACTGGGATGAAATGATTGAAAGAGCAATTGCCGAAACAAAGTATGAGGCAGTAGATTAAAATTCAGCTTGGCTGAATTTTAATCAAAGAGTGGAGTGTGAAGAGTGGAGTGTGAAGTTGCGGTCGCAATTTCATATTTCTGCAAACATAAAGCTATAGTCTGCGGAATTTCTATTTACAAAAAGGGTAAAGAGTTAATTTTATCCGTTTTTACAATTATTAACGAAGAAACCCCTACCCGCCGAATTTATCTTTTTGCCTTGGCGGTATGAATATAAAAGTTTAGTAGTAAGTTAAAACGGATATAATTGGAGCGAAGCGACCCTTAACTTCACACTCCACTCTCCACACTTCACACTATAAAAAAAAGAAAGGTGGTTTTTCATTTGAACTGTGAGCTTATCTCGGTGGGCACCGAAATTCTTCTCGGTGATATACTCAACACAAATTCACAGTATCTTTCAAGGGAGCTTGCCTCCCTCGGCATCGGTGTAACACATCAGTGCACCGTAGGGGACAACAGAGAAAGACTCCTTTCTGCAATTGACCTTGCCTTTTCAAGGTGCGATATGATTATCTTCACCGGTGGCCTCGGTCCTACTCCTGACGACCTTACAAAAGAGGTCTGCAGTGAATATTTCGGCAAGGAGCTTTTTTTAGATAAAGAAATCGCTGACGGAATAGAGCAGTATTTCAAGGACAGAAACCGCAATATGCCTGAGAGTAATCTTAAGCAGGCACTTGTTCCTGAGGGCGCAAAGGTACTTTACAATTCCTGCGGCACTGCACCCGGGTTTATAATGGAGCAAAACGGAAAGATTATGGTTATTCTTCCCGGCCCGCCTCACGAAATGACAGCTATGTTCAAAAACGGCGTAAAGCCCTATCTTGAAGAAAAATCAGACTCGGTAATTCTCTCACACAATGTGCGCACCTTCGGTATAGGTGAAAGCGCTATGAGCGAAGAGGTAAGAGATTTACTGGATATGGAAAATCCCACCGTTGCACCCTATGCAAAAAGCGGTGAAGCCCTTTTAAGAGTTACGGCAAAGGCGAAAAACGAAGCTGAAGCCGAAAAGCTTATGAAGGACACTCTTGACGAGATTAAAAAACGCCTCGGTTCATACATTTACGGAATTGACGTAAATTCAACGGAAGAGGCGCTGAGCATAATTTTAAAGGAGAAAAAGCTTACTGTCGCTTTTGCAGAAAGCTGCACAGGCGGACTCTGCGGAAAAAGAATGACAGATTTAAGCGGTTCATCACAGATTTTTCACTGTGGTGTAATATCCTACAGTAACGAAATCAAGGAAAAGGTGCTCTCAGTAAAGAAAGAGCATATAGAAAAATACGGAGCAGTAAGCAGTATAGTTGCCGCTGAAATGGCTGAGGGAGTAAGAAAGCTTTCGGCTTCATCGATCGGTGTGGGTATAACCGGTGAAGCAGGCCCCACAAGCGGTGGCGGAAAGCCCGTAGGTCTCATTTATGTTGCCGTAACAGACGGCGAAAAGCTTCTTCTTACGGAAATCCGCGGAAGAACAGGCGGA
>JAFOXT010000198.1 GCA_017425745.1 Clostridia bacterium
GATGTTCCGACCTTTTTTATATACTCATTAATATTACTTCGTCGCTGTTCTTGTGCGTTTATTAACGTGCAAACTGCCGAGAATTGTGCAAGACGGGCTTTTCTTCGCCCCGAAGCTGTACACCGGTACCGCGAGAGGGCGAAAAAAGTTCGAGGCGACGAAGAAAAAGGTCGGAATTCGACATTCCGACCTTTTTTAATATACTCATTAATATTACTTCGTCGCCGTTCTTGTGCGTTTATCGGCAGTTTGAAATCAGATAGCGCCCTGTGCCATCATAGCATCTGCAACCTTAAGGAAGCCTGCAATGTTTGCACCAGCAACAAGGTTATAACCAAAGCCGTATTCTTCAGCAGCTGCTGCTGAGTTGTTGTGGATATCAACCATAATCTGCTTGAGCTTTGCGTCAACTTCTTCAGCTGTCCAGTTGTATCTCATTGAGTTCTGACCCATTTCAAGAGCTGAAACAGCAACACCGCCAGCATTAACAGCCTTTGCGGGGCCAACTGCTTTACAGTTCTTCATAAGATAACTGAGAGCTTCGTTTGTTGTGGGCATATTAGCAACCTCAATGTAATAAGGCACGCCGTTAGCAACCATTTTTTCAGCTTCGTCCATATTGATTTCGTTCTGAGTAGCGCAAGGCATTGCAATGTCTACCTTTACACCCCAGGGCTTTTCACCGGGGAAGAACTGAACACCGAACTTGTCAGCATAGTCCTGAGCTCTGTCGCGGCATGAAGCACGCATTTCAAGAAGGTAGTTGATTTTTTCTTCTGTGCAGATACCGTCGGGATCGTAAACATAACCGTCAGGACCTGAAATTGTTACAACCTTACCGCCAAGCTCGTTAACCTTTTTAACAACACCCCAAGCTACGTTACCGAAGCCTGAAACAGCAACTGTCTTGCCCTTGATTTCGTCACCGAAGTGCTTAAGAACTTCTACTGTATAGTAAACTGCACCGAAGCCTGTAGCTTCAGGTCTAATAAGTGAGCCGCCGTATGAAAGGCCCTTACCTGTAAGTACGCCGTTTTCAAATGCGCCTCTGATTCTTCTGTACTGACCGTAAAGGTAACCGATTTCTCTTGCGCCAACGCCAAGGTCACCTGCGGGAACGTCGATGTCAGGACCGATGTGTCTCTGAAGCTCTGTCATAAATGCCTGACAGAAACGGAGAATTTCGCTGTCGCTCTTACCTCTGGGATCGAAGTCACTACCACCCTTAGCGCCGCCGATGGGAAGACCTGTAAGGCTGTTTTTGAAGGTCTGCTCAAAAGCAAGGAACTTCATAATACCTGTGTAAACTGAGGGGTGGAAACGAAGACCGCCCTTGTAAGGACCGATAGCGCCGTTGAACTGAATTCTGAAGCCCTTGTTTACGTGAACCTTACCCTCGTCGTCTGTCCATGTTACACGGAAAGCGATCTGTCTTTCGGGTTCAACAATTCTTTCAAGAAGTGCAACCTTTTCATACTCGGGATGCTGTTCAACAACAGGGACAAGTGACTGAAGCACCTCTGTTACAGTCTGAACGAATTCAGGCTGATGCGCACTTTTCTCTGAAACGTGCTTGATTACTCTTTCTACATAGTTCATTCTCAAAACTCCTTATATACCTTATAAAAGGCTAAAATTCAATTAATTTTATTGAATATTTTATACCTTGCCGAAAAAAATTTCAATTACTTTGAATCAATATTTCATATTTCGTATATTTTATCAAAAATTGCAGTAAATTGTTGAAAACTTCTTTGCAACTAATACATAAAATATGCTTGAAAATCGGCTTTTATACTACAATTTATGGCTTGACACCCGCATTTTCGGATAGTATAATTATTCTGTAAAATTAATGAAAGAGGTTGACATATGCAAAAGACAAAGACTATCAGAATCCTTGTAACGCTGCTCATAATACTTGCTGCAGGACTTGGACTTTTCATCTTTCTTTTCAATAACGGGCTTTCGGGAATAAGAATAAATCCCGGATACAAAGAGGGACAAATCAAGGTTGCCTGCGTAGGTGACAGTGTAACATACGGACACAGCATTTCTCCCTGGAAAAAGAACAACTACCCTGCCCTGCTCGGCTCAATGATGGGTGAAGAGTACCATATTTGTAACTTCGGCGTAAGCGGAAGCACCGTACAGGATTCAGGCGATCAGCCGTATACTGCAACGGGTGCCTACACTCAGTCACTTGACTATGATGCAGATGTTCTTGTGTTTATGATGGGCTCAAACGATTCCAAGCCTGAAAACTGGCAGGGTGAAGAAAAATTCATTGAAGCCTATAACAAGCTTCTTGATTCATACCTTCAGAAGGACAAAGTACCCTCTGTATATTTATGCACCGTACCCACAGCTAATTTCCCTGAAGGAGTTACGGAAGGGCTGACTAATTACGATATTCAACCGGTTTATGTTGA
>JAFOXT010000199.1 GCA_017425745.1 Clostridia bacterium
AACAATTATTGCAGTACACTATGAAAGTGAACCGCAAGCAATTGCTTTTATAATGCAGTTCAGAATTTTATCAATCAGGATATACAACTGTTCTGCCTGTAAATAATTCTATCACTGAATGCCAGAGCTTCATACAGATTTCCTGTGCCTTACCCTTAACTGCAAGCTCTAAAGCAATTCTGAATGAATATTTGTCGCCGTTATCCTTTGCGGTCTTAATATAACCGAAGTCGAAAATATCATAAAGTCGCTCTACTCTTGTCTCGTATTTTGAGGTATCCTTTTCATCAATTTCAACTACACGGTAACCGTACTGTGTTGTATAAGCAACGCCCTTATAACGGGTCATAAGAGAGGTGTAAATATCAATATTCTGATTTCTTACACCAAAAGCATTTGTGTGGTCGTGACCGGTAAACATTGCAAGAACATCACCTGTTTCAACCAAAGCATCGAACTGACCGTCGTTGTAATAGCCGGGACAGGGTTTTTCGTTAAGCTTGCCGTAATTTACCTGTTCGGGATCAAACATATAATATTCGTCCTCATTGTAAATATGCGGAATTGCGTAAGGCTTCTTTGAATCAACCTTTTTAAGAACATCATAAATTTCGGGAACAATTATATGCTGGAATACAACTGAGTTTACTGTTTCACCGCCGTTTTCTTTTTTAAGCTTTGCAGAAACCTTCTTGTACCATTCTATCTGTTCAGTGCGTACTCTGTCGTAATGTCTGGGGTCATCCTCGTCGTAGTCACCTGAGTCAAACACCCAGAGATTGAACTTGGTCTTGTCGCTGTCAGATGCAAGCACGGGAATATTGAATGTAGCGCAGTTTTTGAAATCTTCACTGCCGTCTGTAGATATTACACAAGAGAAGGTATTGTAATACTCCATAATATCCTTTCTTGTCATCGGGCCTTTCTCTGCATCGTGATTACCGAAGGTTACCGCAACGGGAATCTTTCTTGATTCAAAAATATTCATAAGAGCGTTGATAAGCTGCTTGGTTTTTTCGGGATCCTCGTCAGGATGTGTATTATCACCTGTAAGTACAACAAGGTCAGGCTTTTCAACGTCACAAGCTTCAGCAACTACCCACACTGATGAATCTAAATGCTTATCAAAATTAAGATGAGGGTCAGCAATATGTAATATCTTAAGCTTGCCGTTTTCATCGAATCTTATTGTTTTATCGGTTTCACTCTGAGGGTCTGCAGGACTGTAATTTATATTTGTATTTTTGGGATCAATTTCAAAAAAGATTATTGATGCTACAAAAAGAACAACCAATACTGCAAAAATAATGAGAAATACTATTTTCTTTGACATTTTTAATATCTCCTTATTAATTATAAACTTTACTTAATCGTTTTATACCTTAACTACAGGGGTCGACAGAATGCCCACCTCTTTAAGTCTGTATTCATAAGTCCATTTTTCTTCTTTTGTACGCCACGCGTCAGGTCCGTGCCAGTCAAGAGCGGCATCAGCGTTGTGAACAGCACCGAAGGAGTTGAATCTGTGTGTATAAAGCTTTAAATCCAGCTTATGCACACCCTTTGTCAGTCCTTTTATGCGAAGGGTGTTTGGTGAAAATACAATATTGCCTTTATCCTCACCGTCAACAAGCACCTTGACAAGTGCTCCTCTGTACTGCGGTATCATAACCTCTATTTCACCATTTTCACTAATTACATCGCCTATATGGTACGTGATGTTTCCGCCATAGAAGGCAAGACCCTGATTTACTATATCACCGAACCACAGCTTTTCGGGAAGTGCTGTAAGGAGTGTCCTTCTTCCTGTAACCTTAACTCCGAAATCACCGAGAAGATAGCACCATTCCGTATTTGTACGGTTGCCGAGAGGAAGCTTTACAGTGATAATATTTCTGCCTTTGACAATTTCGTGAAGGCATACTGTCTTTATTGATTTATCCACATACCAGCCTGTTATATCACTGCTTACCGACTTTCCGTTAAGGGTAATTTCTGCCTTTTCGGCATCCTCCAGAGCAAGTACGGGATTTTTGATATCAACGGTGGAATCAACAGTAAATTTCAGGGTAATTGTATGCTCAGGCTCTTCCGGAGGTATAACCCAAGGCTGAGCAACAGAACCGTTACGTTCTTTAAGACCTGCAATTTTTCTTGCAATATTGTCTGCTCTGAGAATTTCTTCTTCAGGCAAAAATTCACCGTCGTCAACGCTGAACTGACACATATCGAGAAGAAGTACATTTTTTTCATCAAGAGTATAGGGAACCTCTGACGAAGTATTAATACATTCAAGCTCAGTTTCGTCTGATTCTGAAGCAGCTTCGTTTTTTCCGTCCTCAATTTTAAGAAGCAGACTGTCGTAATCAAACATCTTCTTTTTTATCACAGTATTTCCGCCCTGATAATCAACATCAGCAATATAAGCGTCACCCGTAAGTGTATCGTATATTGTGGCTTTCTTTTCGCCATTAAGTATGATTCTCAGGT
>JAFOXT010000200.1 GCA_017425745.1 Clostridia bacterium
ATGACCTTTCAAGAGTCGGCAGATATAAATACAACAAAAAGCTTGGCATCTCTGACAGACTCCGCGGCTTCAGACTTGCTGCTCCCATCGTAAACGACCTTACAGGCGAAATCATCGCTGAAGAAGGCGAGCTTGTAACAAAGGAAAGAGCTTACGAAATCGAGCAGGCAGGTGCTAAGATTGCTTATGTAACCGTTGAAGGTCAGGAAGAGCCTGTTAAGGTTATTTCAAACCAGATGGTTGACATCAAGGGCTACATTCCCTACCTTTCAGATGAAGAACTCAGAAGCGTTGGTATCAACGAGCATGTCAGATACACAGTTCTTATGGAGGTTCTTTCAGAAATCGACGGTATGGAAAAGGATGAGGTTCTCGCTTACCTTGAAGCAAAGGCTGACGAGCTTATTCCCAAGACCATTATCGTTGACGATATTCTCGCATCAATCAACTACCTTAACTGCCTTGCAAACGGTGTAGGTCACGCTGATGACATTGACCACCTCGGCAACAGACGTATCAGAAGCGTTGGTGAGCTTCTTCAGAACCAGTTCCGCGTTGGTTTCTCAAGAATGGAAAGAGTTGTTAAGGAAAGAATGACTCTTCAGGCTCAGGAATCAGATAAGGTAACTCCTCAGGCACTTATCAACACAAGACCCGTAATTGCAGCTGTAAGAGAATTCTTCGGTTCATCACCCCTTTCACAGTTCATGGATCAGAACAACCCCCTTGCAGAGCTTACACATAAGAGAAGACTTTCAGCTCTTGGTCCCGGCGGTCTTTCACGAGACAGAGCAGGCTTCGATGTTCGAGACGTACACTACTCACACTACGGTCGTATGTGTCCTATTGAAACTCCTGAAGGTCCCAACATCGGTCTTATCTCATACATCGCTACATTCGCAAGAATTAACGAATACGGCTTCATTGAAGCTCCCTTCCGTCCTATCGATAAGGAAACAGGCGAGGTTCTTGAAACATTTGAATACATGACAGCTGACGTAGAAGACGAATACACAGTTGTTCAGGCTAACGAGCCTCTTGATGAAAACAATCACTTCATCAGAAGCAAGGTAAATGCTCGTCACCGTGACGAATTCCTTGAAATTGACCCCTCAAGAGTAGACTACATGGACGTATCACCCAAGATGGTTGTTTCAGTAGCTACATCACTTATTCCCTTCCTTGAAAACGACGACGCAAACCGTGCTCTTATGGGTGCGAACATGCAGCGTCAGGCAGTACCCCTTCTTACCTGTGATTCACCTATGGTAGGTACAGGTATGGAATACAAGGCATCAACAGACTCAGGTGTATGCGTACTCGCTAAGGAAGCAGGCACAGTAACATATGTAAGTGCTGATAAGGTTGACGTTATCACAAAGGATAACAGAGTTGACACATATAACCTTATTAAGTTTATGCGCTCTAACCAGGGCACATGTATCAACCAGAAGCCCGTTGTTAAGGTTGGCGACGTAATTGAAAAAGACCAGGTAATCGCAGACGGCCCCGCTACAGATAACGGTGAGCTTGCTCTCGGTAAGAATGCTCTTATCGGCTTTATGACCTGGGAAGGCTACAACTACGAGGACGCTGTTCTCATTAATGAAAAGCTTGTTCGTGATGATGTTTACACATCAATCCACATTGAAAAGTATGAGCTTGAAGCAAGAGACACAAAGCTCGGACCTGAAGAAATCACAAACGATATTCCCAATGTCGGTGATGCTCTTAAGGACCTTGACGAAAGAGGTATCATCCGTGTTGGTGCTGAAGTTCATGCAGGTGACATTCTCGTAGGTAAGGTTACACCTAAGGGTGAAACTGAGCTTACAGCAGAAGAAAGACTTCTCAGAGCTATTTTCGGCGAAAAGGCAAGAGAAGTAAGAGATACATCTCTTCGTGTTCCTCACGGTGAATACGGTATCGTTGTTAACGTTGAAGAATTCACAAGAGAAAACAGCGACGAGCTTTCACCCGGTGTTAACAAGGTAGTTCGCTGCTATATTGCACAGAAGAGAAAGATTCAGGTAGGCGACAAGATGGCTGGTCGTCACGGTAATAAGGGTGTCGTTTCACGTGTTCTTCCTCAGGAAGATATGCCCTTCCTCGCTGACGGTACTCCTCTTGATATCGTTCTTAACCCCCTCGGCGTACCTTCACGTATGAACATCGGTCAGGTACTTGAAGTGCATCTCGGCTTTGCTTGCCGTAAGATGGGCTGGAAGATTATGACTCCCGTATTTGACGGTGCTCACGAAGATGATATCAGAGAAGCTCTTAAAGAAGCAGGCATCAGCGAAAGCGGTAAGTCAGTTCTTTATGACGGCCGTACAGGTGACCGTTTTGACGGTGAGGTAACTGTTGGTGTTATGTACTACCTTAAGCTGCATCACCTTGTTGACGATAAGATGCACGCTCGTTCAATCGGTCCTTATTCACTTGTTACACAGCAGCCTCTCGGCGGTAAAGCTCAGTTCGGCGGCCAGCGTTTCGGTGAAATGGAAGTTTGGGCACTTGAAGCTTACGGTGCAGCTTATACTCTTCAGGAAATTCTTACAGTTAAGTCAGACGACGTTGTTGGCCGTGTTAAGACTTACGAAGCTATTGTAAACGGCGAAAACGTGCCTCAGGCAGGTGTTCCCGAATCATTCAAGGTTCTTGTTAAGGAACTTCAGAGCCTTGGTCTTGACGTTAAGGTGCTTGACTCTGACAACAATGAAATTGACCTTAAGCAGAACATTGACGGTGATGAAGGCGTAAGTCTCCACAGATATGTTGCCAAGGATGAAAACACAGCAGGTGAGGATGATCTCAGCCTTGATGATGAAGACGATGACGATCTCAGCCTTGATGACGAGGACGATATCGACCTTGACTTTGACTTTGGCGACCTTGAGTCAGCAGACGAAGAGGACGAAGACACAGATTTCGATGCATTCTTCAACGAAATGAACCCCACAATCAACGATGCAGGGTTCTCAAGTGGCTTTGTTCCCGATGAAGACAATATGTAATCACAATGGATTTTAAACTATAATAACAGGAAAGGGCTGACTTAATTAATATATGGAAAATATTACTTTTGAATCAATAAAAATAGGTCTGGCTTCACCTGAAATGATCAGAAGCTGGTCATACGGTGAAGTAACAAAGCCTGAAACCATAAACTACCGTACTCTTAAGCCGGAAAGCGACGGTCTTTTCTGCGAAAAGATCTTTGGACCTCTCAAGGACTGGGAGTGTCATTGCGGACGCTATAAGAGAATCCGTCATAAGGGCAAGATTTGTGAACGCTGCCACGTTGAAATTACAAAGGCAAAGGTTCGTCGTGAACGTATGGGTCACATCGAGCTTGCAACTCCCGTTTCACACATCTGGTACTTCAAGGGTATTCCTTCAAGAATGGGTCTTATGCTTGACATTTCACCCAGAGATCTTGAAAGAGTTCTCTACTTTGCAGCTTATGTTGTAGTTAATGCAGGTACAGTTCCCAACGTTAAAGAGGGACAGGTTATTACAGAAAAGCAGTATGACGATATCAAGGAATACTACTATAACGACGAAGACTTCAAGGTTGGTATGGGTGCTGAGGCTATTAAAGAGCTTCTTTCAAAAATCAACGTTGAAGAGCTTAACGATGACCTTCGCGAGCAGCTCGCAACTGCAAGCGGTCAGAAGAAGGCAAGAATTCTCAAGAGACTTGAGGTTGTTGAAGCATTCAGAGCTTCAGGCAACAGACCTGAATGGATGATTCTTGACGTTGTTCCCGTAATTCCTCCCGATATCCGTCCTATGGTACAGCTTGACGGCGGTCGTTTTGCAACAAGTGACCTTAACGACCTTTACAGAAGAGTTATCAACAGAAACAACCGTCTTAAAAAGCTCCTTGAGCTTGGCGCTCCCAGCATTATCATCAGAAACGAAAAGAGAATGCTTCAGGAAGCAGTAGACGCACTTATTGACAACGGCAGAAGAGGCAGACCTGTTACAGGTCCTAACAACAGACCTCTCAAGTCACTTTCAGATATGCTTAAGGGTAAGCAGGGACGTTTCCGTCAGAACCTTCTCGGTAAGCGTGTTGACTACTCAGGCCGTTCAGTTATCGTTGTAGGCCCCGAGCTTAAGCTCTATCAGTGCGGTCTTCCCAAGGAAATGGCACTTGAACTCTTCAAGCCCTTCGTAATGAAGAGACTTGTTGAAACAGGTGTTGCAGCACATATCAAAACAGCAAGAAAAACCGTTGACCGTCAGGAAAAGTGTGTA
>JAFOXT010000201.1 GCA_017425745.1 Clostridia bacterium
CAATAAAAAAAGTAAAACTCTTTACAGATATTAAAGTGAAAATAATTATAGAAAACATTGTATTTGTTGTATATGGTGTATATGTTGTATATGTTGTTTGCATTTAAGTGTGTTGTGGTAAGCCCCCTCAGTCAAAATCTTCGATTTTGACAGCTCCCCCTAAAGAGGGAGCCTTGAATTGCCTTCCCCTACGGAGATGTACTTTTCAGATTTCGTCAGTATAAAAATCGGAGCGAAGCGACCCACAACTCCACACTCCACTCTCCACACTCCACACTAAAAAAAGCACTTCCGAAGAAGTGCTTTTTTGTGTTGCTTATTTATTTTTCTTAGCGAGCTTTTCAGCTTCCTTTTCTGCCTTAAGCTGTCTTGCCTTTTCAGCCTTTTCAGCTTCAAGTCTCTTCTGCTCTTCAATCTTAGCAGCTCTGTCAGCTTCATATCTTGATTTTGATTCTTCATATTTTGAATCAAGCTCGTCAAGGTGAGTGTAATTTTCCTTTTCCTTAACAACCTTTTCAGCATCAAGGAAAGCCTTAGCAGCTCTGCCGAAGTAAGCGTGCTTATCCATTTCAGCCTTAGCGTCGTCCTGAGCCTTGTCTCTGAGCTTCTTTGTTTCCTTGATTTCAGCTGTGAGATCCTTAAGCTTAAATGAATCCTTAGCCTTCTTAGCTTCAGCCTGCTGGAGATAAAGATCCTTAAGCTTTGCATCACATTCGTCTTCAATTGCGAAGAAGCCTTCAAGAGCCTTGAAATCGGGCTGTACAAAGCTTTCAGCTGTCTTGTAGTATTTCTTAACTGCCTTTGCTGATGAAAGAAGATTCTTAGCAATATCAAGCTTGAATTCACGAAGCTGCTTTTCTTCTGCTGTGGTCTTGGGAAGAGCTCTTGCTGCTGCAATATCTTCCATAATCTTTGTCATATCAGCGTTGTAGATGCCTTCAAGACCTGCCTTGTAGATTCTGTAGCTTGCTTCATACTTAGCAGCGTAAGCCTTTGATGAGAACTTGTCGAGTTCGCCGCAAACCATCTTAGCAATTTCGATTTCTTCGTTGTAACGAAGAGCTTCCTTGTAAGCCTTTCTGCCCTTTGACTTGTCAGCAGCCTTAGCTTCTGTTACAGCAAGCTCTTTAGCTTCTCTGATGATGTCAATAGCCTCAACAAGAGTCTGGTCGTTTGTGATGCCGTTGCCGTAGTCTTCAAACATAGCACGGATTTTAAGAATCTTAACGATACCCTTCTGATCCTTTTCCTTAAGGTCATAGAAGAAGTAGGGAACCATATTGAGGAAAGCACCTGCAGCAGCCATAATGATAAGAGCTGTGAACATCTTATCAAGAAGACCGGGCTCACCTGTTGTTACGTCAAGAATATCATAGGGACTTTCGTAACCGTTACCTTCAAAAATACCCATTTTTTCATATACGAAGGGAAGAACTGAAGAAGTAACGAGAGTTACCATATCACCGATTGTTTTAACTGTTGCAAACATACCGTCAACACGTTCACCTGTCTTGTACTGGTGGAAGTCACGGATGTCAGCCTGAATAGCGGGAGTTGTAATCTGCTCAAAAGCACCGAAGAGCCAGTTGCAGTATACGCACACTGCAAGCCAGAGAATGCTCTTTGTGTTAAGACCCATTGCAAGGATGCAGACGATGTTCATAAAGTTGATTCCGAGAAGAACCTTCTTCTTACCGAAAGCACGAACACAGAAGGGAGCAATAATCATACCCCACATTGATGCGTTACCTACAATTGCCTGAATAAGTGAGTATGTACCGCCGCTGCATGCATGGCCGTAGTTGTATGCCCAACCGAGAACGTTGCCGTAAGCACCTTCAAGGAAGCCGAGCCAGCCTGCAAGAGAGATAATCCAGAAATACTTGTTCTTTGCAACAGACTTGAAAGCATCTGTGAAACGAACCTGAATAACTCTTGTCTTAGCCTGAACGATTTTTTCCTTTGTGTTACCGAATACAACAACTGTAAGGCTCATACCGATAACAGCGAATACAGGGTAAGCAATTCTGTAAAGCTTGATGTCGTACATATTGTTGTTTGTTGCATACTGAGCAACGATGGGAAGAACAATATTTACGATTGAGGGAGCGAGTGAGTAAACAACGCTCTTGATAGCAAGAACATCTGTACGTTCCTGTGTGTTGGGTGAAAGTACGTGAATAAGATTGGTGTAAGCATCGTTAAAGAAGTTAAAGAAGAATTGCAGAAGCAGATTGAAAACGAGCACGAGACCGCATTTTGCAATGTAACCGCCATCAAATCCGAACAGCTGCATAGGTAAGAAATCATAAAGCACATTATACGGGAAGTATACG
>JAFOXT010000202.1 GCA_017425745.1 Clostridia bacterium
ACTGCACCAAGCATATAAGAAACGTCTTGCTTCTTCCGTTCTTTCGTAAGGATCATTAGTGCGAAGTGTACCGTCAGAATTATGAAAAAGATAGCCTCTTGCAAGGATAGTAAATATTCGGCTGAAGCCCTTATTCTTTTTGATGATGGTTGTTGAAAATCTGCCCATAAAAGCAGTTGATTGCTTACTGCCCGCAAGGAAAACGGGAGTGTCTGTATATGCCTTGTATTCAAGCCATTCATTAGTCATAGCTCTTATCTCCCTTCTTTGCAAATCTGTTGATGTGCCTGTAATAAGCATCATAAAGGAAATCGCGCTTTCCGAGAGCAACAATGTATTTTACGGAAGCATTGAAAGAGAGTATATGAGTTTCTATTATCCTTGCAGCTTCCCTTGAAACAGTTTCACGGTAGTTGCCTACGGGATTTCTGAGATAGGCTTTTACCATCAATGTCAGCACCTCGGAATCGTTAGGATACTGCATAGCTGAAGCATTTGCAGATATGTTGTAGTTACGTGTTTCGGTAATAATATCGGGCAGTAATTTATACCCGCCGAAACGGAAATCAGCAAAGATGTCATAATACTCTCTGTACTCCGTTTCGGGCAGATGCTTTATGAGAAAGGCGTATTTTTCATCCTCTTTCATAAAGTGCCAATTTTCATTTCTGACTGCAGAATATATCTCATTTACTCTTTCTTCGGGTAGGTTAATGAATACTGCAGCAAGCTCGTCTGCTTCGTAATCGTTTTCCTTGTTCTGCATATACAGAATGCGGTTAATATCATTGTGCTTTGCTTTAATTTTGCTTGCGGCGTGTCGCCTTGACCTTATTCTTTTAAGGCACTCTTCATAATCAGAGATTACTCTGCTTACATAGTCAAGTATCTTCGGGTCAAGCTTTTTCTCCCAACCGGGCTTTGCAAATGTGAAAAGCTCACTTGCATCAGCCTGATGAATTTTCGCCCTTGGTGTATGCTTTTTCAGCTCTCTTGCAAAATACGGAAGCTTTTCAAGATTAGAGCTTACCTCATCCCAATTCTGACCGTCAAAGAATTTTTTGAAGCGTTCATCAAAGGTAGGCTCATACCAACGGCGCTTGCCCTCGGCTTTTTCAATAAGAGTCTTGTATTTAAGGAAGGATGTTCTTTCGGCTTTGTTGGTTTCAAGATATTCTGTCAAATCGGGCTTTATACCGCTTTTAGCTGAGTCTATCTCAAGACCTGTCAGTATCTCAAGCACCTCAGTTTCCTTGCGGTACTGTTCCTTCTTTTCATCATCTGTGTTTTCATCATAGGCGATTATACTTCTGTCAAGAGCTGCATTTGAAATCTGACCGACACGGGATGAAAAAGTATTTCGTATTGTTTCGAAGCGTTTGTACCAATCGTTTGCATCTGCAATGATTGGCTCTGCGGATGGTATGCTTAAAAGAGGCAGATTACCGCCGAGTGTTAAATCACCCTCGCTGTAGTTGCTTGCAATACAAGAGGTAAGCTTCGGCTCAGCTACTGTTTTAATCATATCACCGTCAAAGTCAGCGCCGCCAAGTCTTTCTGCAAGAAGAGACAGCGCATTAAGGAACTCGATAAGTTGATTGAGCGTATATATGAGGATAATGTGCTCGGTAAGATTTCGGATGATCGTTTTTATCGTATGTCTGC
>JAFOXT010000203.1 GCA_017425745.1 Clostridia bacterium
CCGTTTTGGGCTCGTTTTTTTATAGTGTGGAGTTTGGAGTGTGAAGAGTGGAGTTATGGGGCTTCGCCGATTATATCCGTTTCAACTAATTACTTGACTTTTATATTTATTCCGCCAAATAAGATTGATAAATTCGGCGGGCAGGGGTTTCTTCGTTAATAATTGTAAAGGCGGATAAAATCTACTCTTTACCCATATCTGCCCGAATGAATTCCGCAGACTACCACTATCTGTTTGCACAAAAATAAAGGTGCGACCTCAACTCCACTCTTCACACTCCACACTCCACACTAAAAAAAGCACCTTCCGGTGCTTTTATTGAAGTGCTTTGAAAATTTCTGCCCAGATTTCCTCGTCCTGCTCAGTGATTTTATTCCAGTCGAAGGACTCAACAAAGGCTTTTTTTGCCTCAGCTGTGGTGAGCTCTTTTCTTTTGCTGTTAACTGCAGCAGTGTAGTCAGCAAGGGCTTTTACTGCTTCCTTTGTATAGTTGGGGTTGTGACCCTTGCCTGAAACCAGCATAAGCTTTACGTTGTCCTTATTTCCGAGCCCCTTCTGAAGTGTGTCAAAGTGCACCGCTTTTTTTACTGCAGGGTCGTTGTCAGAATAAATGAGAAGAATTTTTGCCTTTGAGCTTTTAAGGGAGTCAACAGCGTTTACCTTAAGGCTTTCAGGGTTATATTTCTCCTCAATTTTAATAAGCTTCTTTTTAAGAAAGGCGAGAGGCCCTGAAAGAAACTGCGAAAGTAAAAGGTCAACGGAAACGAAGCCTGAAAGCACAACAACGTGGCTGATATCAGGGTGGAAAGCAGAAATGTTGAGGGTTGAAAAACCGCCCCAGCTGTGACCCATAACAGAAAAATCATAGCCCTTCAGCTTTTCTTCCTTTTTAAGGGTGTTTATGCAATCGTTAAGGTCTGTAAGTGACTGACCGGGACCGTTTGCGCTTTCGCCTTCAGATTCCATACAGCCTGTGTGGTCATAAGAGAAAACAAGAAAGCCCTTACGGCAGAGCATTTCAATTTCTTTCATATAGGAAAGGTGACCGCCGAAAAAGCCGTGGTCAAAAACAACAATTCTGTTTTCTATGGGATTATCATAGTAGTAGAAAAATCCCTTAAGTGTGTCGCCCTTTGAAGACACAAAGGAATAGGGCACAGCGTTAAGACCCTCAAAGTCCTTTGCTGAAAAATAGTAGGCAGTGCCTTTATCGTCGCAGCGGCAGAAAACCTTTGTGCGGAAGATGTTTTCAATGAATTTTCCCATTGGTATCACTCCTCTTATAAGTATTGATTTTATTATAATATTATTTATCTCTGCTGTCAAATACGAATTTGTTTGACAATATTAAAAAGCAGTAGTAAAATAGGAGAAAGAGAGAATTTATAAGGAGACAAACTATGATTTACAACGCCTTTAAAGATAAAAAGCTTTCAGCCTTAGGTCTTGGCACAATGCGTTTTCCTAAGCTCAGCGACAACGACGGAGATATCGATATCGAAAAAACAAGAGAAATGATTGACTATGCCATTAAAAACGGCATAAACTATTTTGACACTGCCTACGGCTATCACAGCGGACAGTCAGAAATTGTAACGGGTAAAATTCTTGCAGGCTATGACAGAGAAAGCTATTACCTTGCGACAAAATTTCCCGGCTACGATTTGAAGAACATAAAAAACAAAGAGCAGATTTTTGAAGAACAGCTTAAAAAGTGCGGTGTGGATTACTTCGATTTCTATCTTCTTCACACTGTTACAGAGGACAACGCAGAGAATTATCTCAACGAAGAATACGGTCTTATTCCTTACCTTCTTGAAGAAAAGAAAAAGGGCAGAATCCGTCATCTCGGTTTTTCTGTGCACTCAGGCTTTGACTGCTTTAAAAATTTCCTTGACCGCTGCGGTGAATATATGGAATTCTGTCAGGTACAGCTTAATTACCTTGACTGGACAAAGCAGAATGCAAAGGCAAAGGTTGAGCTTCTCAATGAAAGAAACATTCCCGTATGGGTAATGGAGCCCGTAAGAGGCGGAAGACTTGTAAACCTTTCAGATGATGACACAAAGCTTCTTAAGGAAATGCGTGACGAAACCAACGCAGCCTGGGCGTTCAGATATCTTCAGACTATTCCCGGAGTTACCGTAACTCTTTCAGGTATGTCCAATATGGAGCAGCTTCAGGAAAACATAGAAACCTTCAGTGAAAACAAGCCCCTTTCAGAAGAAGAGACGGAAGCTCTTTACGGTATCGCTTACAGAATGACAAACGAAGTACCCTGTACCTCATGCCGTTACTGTGTGCCTTACTGCCCTATGGGACTTGATATTCCGAAAATCATAAGCACATATAACAACAATGTTTTCGACAAAAGAGAGTTCAAACTCAATGATGAAGAAGCCCTTGACGCTTCACGCTGCATCGGCTGCAAGGCATGCGAAAAGAAATGTCCCCAGAGCATTGAAATTTCTTCTGTTATGAAAACCTTTACAGAAAAGGCAGGGATGACAGCTAAATGAAAAAGATTGACACAAAAAGTCTCATTAAAGTGGCATTGGTAATATTTGCCCTTTATCTCGGTATCCATTACTGGACACACGCAGCAAACATTTTGAAAACCCTTCTCGGTGCGGCAATTCCACTTGTTATCGGTGCGGTTATTTCATATCCTCTCAATATTCTTATGAGCTTTTATGAAAAGCACCTTTTCCCGAAGTCAGAGAAAAAGCTTGCCGTAAAAAGCAGACGAGGACTTGCGCTGACTCTTGCAATTCTCACCTTGGTTGGAATTATTGCTCTGATTATAGCCCTTGTTGTGCCTCAGCTTGTTTCCTGCGTAAAGCTTCTTATTGCAGAAGTGCCCGACTTCTTCAATATGGTTGTTGCAAAGCTCAGCGAATTTGAATTTGTGCCTGAGGATATAATTGCAGCACTTTCAAAAATTGACTGGAAGTCACGCATTACCGACATTGTCAAAACGGTTTACTCAGGGCTCGGCAGTGTAATGGATGTTGTTGTGGGCGCAGTTTCAAGCCTTGTTTCAGGTGTAACAACAGCTTTTCTTGCAATTATCTTTGCAATTTATCTTCTTCTTGGAAAGAACAAAATCGGCGGTCAGCTCAAAAGAGTTATGCACCATTTTGTTCCCGAAAAAATTACAGAGAAGTTTGATTACGTACGCAAGGTTGCAGATGAATCCTTCCATAAGTTTATTGTTGCGCAGTGTACGGAAGCTCTTATTCTCGGTGGACTTTGCACAATCGGTATGCTTATTCTCCGTCTTCCCTATGCGGCAATGATTGGCGCAGTAACTGTTGTAACAGCATTTATTCCCGTTGTGGGTGCGCTTCTCGGCGGTGCTGTCGGCGCTTTCCTTATTCTTATGGAGTCACCCGTAAAGGCACTTATTTTCCTTGTGTTCATTATCCTTCTTCAGCAGATTGAAGGTGACCTTATTTATCCGAGAGTTGTGGGCTCATCAATGGGTCTTCCCAGTATCTGGGTGCTTACTGCAGTAACTCTCGGCGGCGGTATGTTCGGCATTATGGGTATGATGCTCAGTGTACCTCTTGCATCAACTCTTTATACACTTCTCAGCAACGAGGTCAACGGAGAAAACGGCTTCAGAGAAATTATCAGCCCCGACACGGCTTCGGAATAACAAAAAGGACTGCGAAAGCAGTCCTTTTGTATTAGAGTTGATAGTTGATAGTTAAGATGTGGGTCGCTTCGCTCCGATTGTAACTGACGAATTTTAAAGATATTACTGTAGGTACACTAAGCTGTCCCTTTTAAGGGATGGGGGACACGAAGTGGTGGAAGGGTCTGTGTCCGCAACCAGCCGTGGCTAATTTAATCAGCGTCGTAGGGGTGACCATTGGCAGTCCTCTTTTTTACTCTTCATAAAAGCACAACAGGTCAGTCCCTACACGCCTGTGCGGCGGGCACTTACTTTTGTGTCTTGTGACAAAAGTAAGCAAAAGCACGTTTGGTCCACACCATTCCGAAGCCACAAAATTGTCGAAACGACAATTTTGAAGTTCTGTTGCTCTATCTTAGGGTATCCGAGTGCTTTATAGATTCATTTAAGGGTAATGACACAAAGGAGACCGCTATATTGCTGTGTACTCCCGGTAAAGCTCTCGTCTGCTTTATCTCTTTCCCTCTCTCGTGTATTCGCCCCGACATTCGTTGACCGCTATTTTGTGCTTTCCGATAATGGGTAGGGAAAAAGAGGCTTTTATTATTAGCAGTAAAATAAGAGTTTCGTCAGTAATACAATCGGAGCGAAGTGACCCACATCTTAACTCTTAACTCTCAACTCTTAACTCTTTATTTGCTTTTGCGTTCTTTCAGTGCTTTTGAATTTTCGTTGACTCTCTGTTTTGTAAGGGGATAAAGAAAATAAAGCACAAGGGAGAGAAGAATATATCCTACAGCAGGTACAAGGCAGGTAATATCATAAATTCCGCGGGTAACATTTTCATCAAATGCAGTTTCCTGAGTGTAGCCGATAAATTTAAGAAGATAACCCGTAACCCCCGAGGAAAGAGCCTGTCCAAGCTTTCGGGAAAAGGAGTAAACCGCATAAATGGTGCCGTCGTCACGGGAACCCGTCTGCACCTCGGTGTCGTCAATAACGTCGGTTATCATCGCCCAACAGATAAGCGAGAAAACCGCAAGTCCCACATAAGAAAGGGCATAAAGGAAAACAAAAACCCAGGCACTTTCTGTCTTTATTAAAAAGGCAACAAGAAATACCGCTCCACCGAAAAGAGAAGACATAATTGCAAGGGCTTTTCTGCCGAATTTTTCTGACAGCTTAACGGTAAAGGCTGCACATATCAGTGTGATTATAACACCTATAAGACCTGCTACGGACTGAGCTGTGGTGTTTCTGAAGTAGTTAGGAAAAATATAGGTAACCATCTGTGAAAGAGTAAGCTGAACAAGAAGCATACACACCGTTGCAGCAACAATACCCAGAAGAGCCTTGTTTTTTATAAGACCTGCAAAAATTCTGCCGAAGCTGAAGGGCTCGGTTTTTTCTTTTATCTCTACTCTTTCCGTAATAAGGCTGTAGCAGAGAAGATAGCAGATAACTGCACCTACAGAGCAGAGAAGTGCCGCAAGAGTAACCCTCTTGCCCGAAAGCACCTCGTTGCCGTTTTCATCCTTGTAGAAAACTATAAGCGGAAGAACAACGCCGATTATCATACCTGCAAGGGCAGCACCTATGGAGCGGAAGTTGGAAAGCTCAGCACGGTGTCTGGGCTCAGGCGAAATTGCCGAAGCCATTGAGCCGTATGGGATATTGATTGAGGTATAAAAAATACTGCCCCAGAGAATGTAGGTAAAGAACATCCAGAAAATTCTGAAATAAAGCGGAAAGGTCCTGAACCAGGTGGCATACATAAGAAAGGAAGAAAGTGCAACGGGTACACACATATATAAAATCCACTTGAGAAATTTACCTTTTCTGTTGGGTCGGCTTCTGTCTGCAAGCTGTCCCATAGTAATATCGGTGAAGGCATCAACAAATCTTGCAACCATCATCATTGTGCCGATGAGGGCAGTGTCAATGCCCATAACGTCGGAATAGAACTTCATAAGGAGCATGCTTGAAAAAATAAAGGTGAAATCGTTGCCGAAATCTCCGAACATATAACCAAGCTTGTCTCGCAAACCAAAGGGACGCTTTTTTTCTTCTGACATAAACAGTCCTCCGCCTTTGAAAGTATCAGTTTTAGTATAGACAGATTTCTGCGTTAAAATACAGTTGCAGATTTTTTGTTGCTGTGTTAAAATAAAAACAGAAACACTTAAGGAGTGAGGTTTATGATTATCAGGGCTGTGCAGAAGTTTTCTGCTGTGGATTATCCGGGTCTTCTTTGCGCTACGGTATTTACACCCGGCTGCAATCTTCGTTGTCCCTTCTGCCATAACGGGTCACTTGTTCTTGAAAGCGAACCCGATTTAAGAGAAGAAGTGGTATTTGATTTTCTTGAAACAAGAAAAAACAAGCTTGACGCAGTCTGCCTTTCAGGCGGTGAACCTCTTTTGCAAAAGGGTGTTGAGGAATTTTTCAAAAGAGTAAAGGAAATGGGCTTTAAAACAAAGCTGGACACCAACGGAACAAGACCTCAGTATCTCAAAGAGATTTTAGAAAGCGGTTTTGTTGACTATGTTGCTATGGATATAAAAAACTCACCTGCAAAATATGCGGAAACCGTAGGGTTAAAAGCGTTCAATCTCAGTGACATCTATAAGAGCATTGAAGTGCTGAAGACTTCCGGTGTTGAGCACGAATTCCGCACAACGGTTACACGAACCTTCCACGATGAAGAAAGCCTGAGAGAGGCTTCAGAAATGATTGAAGGAGCTTCTCAGTGGTATCTTCAGACCTACAGAGAAAGCGAAAATGTAATTGACAAAAGCGTTGAAGGCTATTCTGAAGAGGAAATGAAGAGCCTTTTTGAGCTTCTCAGAAAAACGGTGCCGTTTGTAAAACTCAGATAACGGGAAGAAGGGCGCCGATAACCGAATAAGAGCAGTCGTTTGTGCGACTGCTCTTATTTGGTTGTTCTGCCTTAAGGCAGAACTGAAGATTTTCCGTCGGAAAAATCTTCAATCGGCGCCCGTGCCAGCCGGTTAATCTTGTTTTCTCGCTCAGGCAAGAGGCAGCAGATAATGCTGTGAAAGTCTGTTCCAGGTCAGCTTGTCAACCTCACCTGTTGCCTCGTGACCGATAACTCTCTGCCATTTTTCCACTTCAGCTTTCGTCTTTGCGGAAAACTCATCGGTACTTCCTACGTTTTCAAAGTTACTATACCTTTCGCTGAGATGATTCAGCATTATGTTGAGCGTTTGTACCTCTTTACTAATCTGTCCCAACACAAGGGGCAGGTTTTCTTTTTTTATGGCTGTTACCTGAATGGGCTCACTGAGAACAAAAAGAGAATTTTTCTTTTCCGCCTGAATTTTTTCCCATATCTCAAAGTCAACAATGCCCGTTTCGGTAAAGCCATATTTTCGCTGAAAGCTTTTTACAGCTTCTTCGGTTTCCTCTGCAAAAATTCCGTCGGGAATAACCGAAAGAATATCGCTGTCTGTTTTTGCAATATCTCTCAGTGCCTGTTGAAGCTCGCTTATTGCCATTTGCTTGTCTGTCATTAAAATCACTCCTTAAGGTAACGGTAGTCGAACCGACTAAGCCGAAATGTCCGATTTCTGGCACCTTTGTAATTTTTTCTCCTCGCAATACGCGAGTATTGTTTCGTCGAAGAAAATCCCAAATGCACCAAAACTCGGGCATTTTGGTCTTCGAGTTTAATGGGCGGAGATTTTTCTTGTAGCAAGGCAAAAGGTGCAGGGAATACTTGCGTATTTCCAAGCCTTTTAACGCAGCTATAGGTAAAATATACCCCATTAAACCTTGGTTGGTTAGACTGCCGTTACCTTAGAAGCTCATACCCCGGATACTGTCCCTCAAGACGGTTCTGACCCTGACGCACTGCAGAATAAACCTCAGCAATTGAGTTCCAGGTTTTTTCGTCTATCTGACCGTTTTGTGGCAGGGCGAATATCCTTTGAAATTCCGTAACAGCAGTCTGAGTCCGTCTGTCAAAAAGGGCGCTTTCTGCAAGGGGAGGAAGCTCGTAGAAAAAACGTGAAATATAGTTCAGATAGGTTTTTATTACTCTTACCGACGGGCCGTTATCACCCACTTTGAGAACAACACCGGGATAAGGCTCTGTTTGTACCTCTTCAAGAATTCTCTCTTCTGACAGATAATCCACAGCACCCATATATGCACTGTAAAGACTGTTCCAGGTTCTTTCGTCAACCTCGCCGGTCTGAGGTAAGCCCTTGCTTCTTTGAAAAGCAAGAACAGCGTTTCTTGTACTGCTGCCGAAGACTCCGTCAGCGGCAACGGGTCTTATATAATCCACAAAAGGGGACAGCAGATTGAGAAAATACTGAAGTGTAACAACCTGACCGCCCGTTGAGCCTTCTTTGAGTGCACCCTTAAACTGCTTGGGCAGATTTTCATAGCCAACACCCTCGGCAGAAAGCTCAGAAAGCCTTGTAACTGCGTCATAAATATAAATTATTCGGTACCAGGTGGCTTTTCCGATTACACCGTCAGGGGACAGCCGGAAAATTTTCTGAAAAGCCTTTACTGCGTTTTCGGTGTTTTCGTCAAATCTGCCTGTTGAAAGCGGAATTTTCGGAATGGCAGGGTAGTTGTTTGAAATGCGGTTAAGGTAAAGCTGCATACGTCTTACGCTTTCACCAAGGGAGCCCAAGGAAAGCACAGTGCCGGGAAAGGAAGGAACATTCTCTGAAACGGGAGCATTTACAACAATTTCTGTGTCATCGCCGTAGTAATTGCGAATAATCTCCTCTGCAGAAAGTCCGTCTTCTGCAAGAGGTACAGTGCCCCATTGAGAAAGCCCGTCACAGGTAACCTCTCTGCCGTCGCAGTACTGAGCAAAAAGTGGGTTTACTGTGCCTTTATTTCTTAAGTAATCGTTGAAAAGCTCATCGGTAAGACGGCTGATGTTTTCGTATATGCTTCGGTTGTTTATAAACTTCTGGTCAAAGGCAGTGTTGTTCGTAATGTCAAAATTATAGCCCATTGACGGGTACCATTCAGAGTAGACTCTGTTAAGAGCAAAGGATATTTCAGCGAGAAGATTCGCCTTTATTGCCTCCTCAGGCCAGGTAGAGTAAATCTCTGATGATGCTACATTTTTGATGTAATCGGGAAAAGAAACTGTCACATTATCTGCAGAAGACGAGGGTGCACCCAGATGAACGGTTATATATTCGGGAATGGTTGGTACAGCCATTTATTCCATCCTTTCCGCAGCCGGTGTAAGCTCGGCGTTGAGAATAATTTCTGCACCGCCTGAGGCTTCAAC
>JAFOXT010000204.1 GCA_017425745.1 Clostridia bacterium
GCAGCTGCTGCAAAGCTTCTTAAATTCGGTGGCAGATTCTGTATGTGCCACCGTCCCGAAAGACTTTGCGATATAATTGTTAGTATGCGTGAGGGCGGAATCGAAGCAAAAAGAATTCGCTTTGTTGTAGAAAAAGAGGGCAAAGCGCCCTGGCTTGTCCTTGTTGAAGGAAAGCGTGGCAGCAAAAGTCATGTTACAATTGAAAAACAGCTTGTTATGAAGGATAAAGACGGTAACAACACCGAGGAATACAGAAGCATGTTCGGCGATTATATGGACGGACATCAGTGAGGAGAATTTTATAAATGAGCGGAACACTTTTTCTTGTGGGCACTCCCATAGGCAACTTAGGTGATATTTCACCAAGAGCTCTGGCAACTCTCAATAATTGCGATTTTATTGCAGCCGAGGATACAAGAGTCACTCTTAAGCTGCTTAATCATTTTGAAATCAAAAAGCAGATGATAAGCTATTTTGAGCATAACAGAAGACAAAAGGGCGAATATATTGCAGAAAGAATTCTTAACGGCGAAAACTGTGCTCTTGTAACAGATGCCGGTATGCCTGCCGTATCTGACCCGGGCGAGGACCTTGTTGCCTTATGCCACGAAAAGGGCATACCTGTAAGCGTTGTGCCCGGCCCCTCAGCCTTTGTTGCTGCTATTGCTCTGTCGGGTCTTCCCGTTGGCAGATTCACTTTTGAGGGCTTTCTCAGTGTTTCAAAGGTGAGCAGACGAGAGCATCTTGAAGAGGTAAAAAAAGAAAAGCGCACAATGGTTTTCTACGAAGCACCTCACAAGCTTTCAGCAACACTTATAGATATGTATGCGTATTTTGGTGACAGAAAAATTGCAATCATAAGAGAAATCACTAAAATTCACGAAGAGGTTATACGCACAACCCTCAGTGAAGCAGCTGAAAAATATAAAGAGGAGAGTCTGAAGGGCGAAATCGTGCTTGTAATTGAAGGCTACGAAGAAAAGGAAGAAGACCTTCCAACTCTTGAGGACGCTATAATTAAGGCAAAGGAATATATTGAAGACGGTATGAGTGCAAGCTTTGCCGCAAAGCAGGCTGCCAAGGATACGGGTATAAAAAAAGGCGACATTTATAAAGCCCTTCAGGAGGAATAAAAATGAAAGAATGGTTAAGTCAGTACGGATATCTTATTTTAGTGTTTTTCGCTGTACTTGCAATTTTTATAGTGGTACTAAATTTTGCCGCAAAGGCTTATTCAAAGCATATGAAAAGCTTCAAGGCTGAAGAAGCAGAAATTAAAAGACTTACTGCACTTAAAGAGAAGTACAAGGACTTAAGCGAAGAAGCAATCAGTTCAGCTCCCGACGAAGAATTGCTTGAGGGTGTGGCTCTTATTTATCAGCTTTTCCTTCAGAAAAAGGATAACGTTGAAGAGGAATTTCTTAAGCTTTCAAGTGAAATTCAGAGTATTTACGTACTTGATGTTTTTGTTGCTGACGGGGGAGTTGAAGAATTCTTTACAGCAAATACCAATATTTTAAGGATGCGTCTTGTTCCTGCACTTGAGTTAATCGGCTTAAACGAAGATGCAAAGCGTCTTAGTGCAATCAGCCGTATGTATGACGAAGACGATTATGAAGCTTCATTCAGCAGAAAAAAGCTTGAAGATGCTGACAAATTTTTCCGTGACAGTGATATTTTAAGCAGAATTAAGCTTAATAGTGCAAAATACATTAAAGAAAATGTCAGTTTATTAAAATTTTAAAATAATTCATTTGACATAGCACATTATTCGTTGTATAATACCTTAGTATGATATTTTTTAAGGAAATGGAGGCACACCGATGAAAAGAATTACGGTAATATTTTTAATACTTGCAATGCTTGCGCTGTTTGCTTCCTGCAATGATGATAATAATCCCACAACAACCATGCCTCCAATCGCAACAGGTTATGTGCCATCTGACCCCGGTACAACAACTCCGTCAGACAGCACAGGTGCTCTTACAGAAACCACTTCAGAGGTGCCTACAGCGTCTTCTGTCGGTGTAACATATATTCTTACAACAAGAGCAGATAAAACTGTACCCTGGAGTGAAACAACAAGATTCGACCACAATACAGTTATTGTTCCCACAACAACAGGCAGCTATCTCACAGGTGCCCCTGATGTTAATCCTACTGCAGGTGATATCCAGAAGCCCAGTGTGAACACCTCACAGCTTCCGACTCAGCAGACAGCTACAACTCCTACTGCTGATCCCTTCCCCACCGGAGCAACCTCAACCACAAAGGGTACAATCACAACTAAGGAAAAGACAACAAAGGCTACAACTGCTGCAAACAAAACTCCTACACAGCTTGTAATCAACGACACTTCATATAACAGCAGCACTTCACTTGTAACTCTTGCTGTTTCAACCGACGGTTGGATGAGCGCTTTTGCTGCAAAGAGTCAGAACATTTCAATTATTGTTGACGGTGAAAAAATTCCGACAACCGTGCCCTGCAGTGTAACTTCAAAAACTAATGCAGACGGCTGTCAGCTTATTACAATTGACCTTTCAAGTCAGAGCCTTAATTCAGGCTCAAACGTAACCTTTACAATTCCTGCAGGTCTTGTTCAGACAAAGGCAGGTACACAGTATAATACATCTTATACAGGTTATGTAGTAATCTAAAAATTTAAGCCTTGCTTTGCAATGTTCAAGCAAGGCTTTTTTATTTGCATTTATTTTCTGAGTTAAGTCAATACTACTCTCGGGTGGTAATATGAAAACTTCGCTTATTAAACTGAAAAGCAAGGCATACCTTATGGGCAACACATCAATGCTGTGTCTGTTGTTTTTTACACTTGTTTCAGTTTGTCTGTGCCTTAATCTTTTGCCGGAAATAGCCTTACAGACTCTCTCTGATTTTGAAAAAAGCACTGTGCTGATTTCGGTAAGTCTTTCAGTAATTTTATTGACGCTTGTGATTTTTTCTGTTGCGGATATGGGATTTACCCGATATTTTCTCAGAAAAGCTGAAAGGTCCGGTGGCTCAGCAAAAGACTTGTTTTTTTATTCAGCACCGAAAAAAGCAATGAAGCTGATGGCTTTCAGCTTAAAATACAATCTTATGAAGGCTCTTATTTTTGCTCTTTGTTTTCTTCCTTTTTATGCTGATGTTGTTCTTTTTCTGTTGCTTTCAGAAAACCTGCTTTCCCTTAAGGTGTCGGTTGTAATGCTTATATCGGCAATGCTGTTTTTTCTTAGCGGATGTCA
>JAFOXT010000205.1 GCA_017425745.1 Clostridia bacterium
CTTCACTCTTACGACCTTTGGCATGCCTTATCAGGCCTCCGAGATGCTTTATGTCCTCACCCTTTGAAGTAAAGTACTGATACATATCCTCGCCCATGTCCTCCTTGAAGCCACGCATGGGCACATACCAGTGGAACATCTGCTCTACCTGGTCTATCTGATTGTCGCTACGCATGCCTGCTTCGCGGTAACGCTCCAAACCATAACGTGTAGCATCGTTAATCTGCTCCCATAGTTTATCTACGTTGTCTTTACCAATAAAACATAAAGCTACTGAAACAGTAACAACCGCAAGTAAAAGTATAACTAAAATTTTTTTGAATCTATTCATATAAATTCCCCTTTCGTTAAACGAATTTTCTATATTGTCAGTATACTACCAAAAATTAAGTTTGTCAATCAACAAACATACAAGTTCACACAGTAATATTAAAATACTTTACAGACTATATTTTTTCACGGAGGGTGACCACAATGTACCACCTCATCCAACTCATTCTTCAGAACCTCACCTTCTTCGCACAATACTAATAAACAACCACGCGTCAAACGCGTGGTTTTTCACATGCGGGCATAGCCCTATGTTCTTCGCAAGACGCGTTAACGCGTAAGTACGACTGCCAACTGCGTAAGATTGTTATCTGCTGCCCTTAAAAGGGCTCATTCCAGATATCATCAACTGGTCACCGAGTTGATCTTCCTTTAATTGGTTGGCAATATATTCGGCAATTCGGCTTTCGTTCTTTCCTACTGTATCAACATAATATCCCTTACACCAAAATTCTCTATTTCGGTACTTGTATTTTAGTTCGCCGAATTGTTCATACAGCATTGTACTACTTTTTCCTTTTAAATATCCCATGAAACTTGATACTGATATTTTAGGTGGAATTTCCACTAACATATGTATATGGTCAGGACATACTTCTGCTTCTATTATCTTTACACCTTTCCATTCACATAACTGTCTTAATATTTTTCCTATTGCAGCCTTATGCTGCCCATAAAATACCTTTCTTCGATATTTCGGTGCAAATACTATATGATATTTGCAATTCCATTTAGTATGTGATAAACTATTTATATCATTCAATCCCATTTGAATGACCTCCTTTATATTATTAATTGCAGTTGGCAGACCGCAATTTCATTATAATATAAGGAGGATTTTTTGTTCAACTATATAATTTTTCCCGAACCACGCGTCTAACGCGTGGTTTTACATTACAAAAAAAAAGGCTTCCGCAGACATTTTTGACGCGGAAGCTGTTTTAAAAACTGATTATTTATGATTTTTTTGTTTTGAATGCCTCTGTTGTTGAAAGGATAAGAAGCTGGCTGGGCAAATAGAAAATCCAGGTTGCAATACTTGCATTTCTTATCATAGCCTCTGACATAAAGGAGGGCTCAAGGTTTGTTATACCTACACAGCAGTCACAGCAGGCAAAGAGTGTAAGACCTATGCAAAAGATAAGGTGCCTTTTTGATGGCTTGAGAATCTGAAGCTCAAAGCCGTGCACAAAGTTAACACCGAAGCACCAAGCGTAGAATACGGTAAGGCCGATTTTCGGATCAAGGAAATATGCGGCCAATCCGCCGAGCACAACTGCCGGCACTGTTCTTTTAAGAATCTCGCCTACAAGAGGCTTTCCGCTGAGGTAAGAAAAACGGATTGCGTAGCACACCTGAACAATTGCAAACACAGGCACACCCCAGAAGAACTTTCCGAGAAGCACGAGACAAACGTCTGCAATAACAGTGAAAATAAGAGCTATATTTACAATTCTGTTATCCTTTTCTTTTCCTGCAAAAAAGGAAAAGGCACCGACAAGGGCAATTGCCGCAAACTTTACGTAATTGCTGCCCGTCATACCCATAATATCCATTGAAAGAAAGGTGCAGAAGAGCACTGCTTCAATGGCAAAGAAACAATATGTAACGATTTTTTTCATAAAGCTACTCCCTTTGTGGAATTTATTTTTTCGTAATATTTTATCATAATTTTTAAAGGTTGTCAAACAGTAACCATACTTTTTACAAGGCTGATTTTTGGGCGGTTTGATGGTAGTTTTATAGAGAAGCATCTTTAGGGCTCACTCAGAAAGCACCGTTTTTAATCAAGCAACAAAAAAAGCTGCCACAAAAGCGACAGCTTAATTTTTTAAGTGTTAACTCAATTATGCAAGTTCAGCGAAGTACTTGATTGTACGAACCATCTGGCTTGTGTATGAGTTTTCGTTGTCATACCAAGCAACAACCTGTACCTGATAGAGACCGTCTTCGATCTTTGTTACCATTGTCTGAGTAGCATCGAAGAGTGAACCGTATCTGATACCAACGATATCTGATGAAACGAGTTCTTCTTCTGTGTAGCCGAAGCTTTCTGAAGCAGCAGCCTTCATAGCAGCGTTGATGCCTTCCTTAGTAACGTCTGCACCCTTAACAACTGCAACAAGGATTGTTGTTGAGCCTGTGGGAGTGGGAACTCTCTGAGCTGAACCGATAAGCTTGCCGTTGAGTTCGGGAATTACAAGGCCGATAGCCTTAGCAGCACCTGTTGAGTTGGGAACGATGTTAGCAGCAGCTGCACGAGCTCTTCTGAGGTCACCCTTTCTGTGAGGACCGTCAAGAACCATCTGGTCACCTGTGTAAGCGTGAACAGTTGTCATGATACCGCTCTGGATAGCAGCGTAATCGTTGAGAGCCTTAGCCATGGGAGCAAGGCAGTTTGTTGTGCATGATGCAGCTGAAATGATTGTATCTTCAGCAGTAAGAGTACCTTCGTTAACTGAGTAAACGATTGTGGGAAGGTCGTTACCAGCGGGAGCTGAAATAACAACTTTCTTAGCACCAGCGTCGATGTGAGCCTGAGCCTTTGCCTTTGAGCAGAAGAAACCTGTGCATTCAAGAACTACGTCTACACCGATTTCGCCCCAGGGAAGTTCTGCGGGGTTGGGATTAGCGTAGATTGTGATTTCCTTGCCGTCTACTGTGATTGAGTTTTCGCCTGCAACTACTTCGTGACCTTCGTATCTGCCCTGAGCAGTGTCATACTTGAGAAGGTGAGCGAGCATCTTGGGGCTTGTGAGGTCGTTGATAGCAACAACTTCGTAACCTTCTGCACCAAACATCTGTCTGAATGCAAGACGACCGATACGGCCAAAACCGTTAATAGCAACTTTTACTGACATAATTATTTACCTCCAAAAAAATACTTTTTTGTATTACCAAATTTGCCTTATATATATTACCCTAAATTGGATATTTTTTCAACATTTTTGAAAAGATTTTTTATTCTTTTCAAAATATTTGTTATTCTCACCAAAAACTGAGTAAACAAAAGCAAAAAGGGTGCAATAGTGACTAAAATATCCGCTTGTTTTTTGTGTAATATCAACTATTCTGTTCGTCAAGAGAAAGGTAAAAGCTACCGATAAATTCCTGAAGGAAGATTTCTGCCTCGGGAATATTCATTTCTCTCAGCGAGTCTTCGGTGCTCTGAAGCGCCTTTTCAAACTCAGAATTACCCGCCTTGGTTTCTTCAATACATTTGATAAGTGCCGAAAGCTTATCCGCAGCCTTCACGATTTTCCAGAGATATTCATCCTCTTCCTTTTTGAAAAATGCACCTTCATAAGTGCCTCTCATATCTTCGGGAAGCATTGAAAGAAGGGTTCTGCCTGCTGTGTCCTCAACCACTGAGTAAGCCTTGCGCATTTCCTCACTGTGGTATTTTACGGGTGTTGGCATATCCCCTGTTATAATCTCTGTCATATCGTGGTAAAGACCAAGAAAAGCAGCTCTTTCCGCGTTGAGATTCTTTCCGAGACGGCTGTTACCGATTACACAAAGCGCGTGTGAAAGCACAGCAACATCGTTGCTGTGTTCACTGATATTTTCTGACTGTGTGTTTCGCATAAGCGCCCAACGATTGATATATTTCATTCGTGAGTGCATTGCAAAAAAATGGTTTGACATAAGCTTAGATAATGTCGCCTTCCATGCCCATTACGCATGAAGCAGCATTTGATTCGTCTGTGTCAATGTGCATAGCAAGAGCGTATGCAGCGTTAACTCTTACAACTACGTCGCCGAAAATAAGAGCTCTGCCATCTGTGTCAACCTTAACTGAAACAACGTCCTTATCCTTGAGGTTGTACTTTTCAGCATCTGCAGGAGTCATATGGATATGTCTCTTAGCGATGATTACACCGCGTTCGATTTCAATTTCACCCTTAGGGCCAACAAGCTTGCAGGGGCCGCTGCCTTCAAGGTCACCTGATTCACGGATGGGAGCCTTAACGCCGATTGAACGAGCATCGCCTGCTGAAAGCTCAACCTGAGTTTCGGGACGTTCGGGTCCGAGAATTGATACACCGGGGAATGAGCCCTTGGGGCCGATTACCTGTACTCTTTCTTCACAAGCGTACTGACCGGGCTGTGAAAGATCCTTTTTCTTTGTGAGCTGATAGCCTTCACCAAAGAGAATGTCAAGGTCTTTACGGCTAACGTGGATATGTCTTGCTGATGTTTCGATTAAAACGGGTCTGTTCATTTTGTTGTCCTCCATAAAAATATAATAAAAAAATTACAGAAAATATTTTACAACAAAATCATTCTAATTGCAACCTTGATTTATATTTTTCATAACATATTTTTAAAAAAATCAAAAAGGGTACTTTCAAAAGCACCCTTTTTTGATTTATGAATTGAGAATTTTATCTACAAGAGGTCCTGCCATTTCGCTGAAGAAAGCACCGATAGCAGCAACAATCTTGCTGAGAATTTCACCGAAAACGCCGGGCATAATCTGTGACTCTGTAAGATTCTGCCATCTGAATGTAATTGATGCACCGTCCTGATAGAAAGCATCAAGAGGTAAGTTTTCTGCTGTATCGCAAGCAACAAAGCCGATTTCTTCCATAGCCTTTGCTGTGCAGTCAGCCATTTCTTCAGTAACGAATGTAAGTGTTGCTTCAACTCTGAGCTCGTCTGCAGGTCTTAATTCTCTGAGCTTACCGGGGATAAAGCCTGTGCACCACCAGTATTCATCAACCTCACGCTTGAATTCAAGAACGTAATCCTCGGGAGCATCGCCCTCATTCTGCTGACGATAGAAAGCCATATCCATAACGGGCCAATACTTCTTCTTTGCAGTCTCATATAAGTCAAATGTGCCCTTACCGAGTCCCTGAGCATCTCTGTGATAGAGACCGATTTCGCAACCGATAAAGCCACCGTAGTGACCCTTCCAGAGTTCCATCATAAAGTCCTGACCGTCATAAGTATAAAACGCTCTCATAAGGTCATATTCCATATCGCTGATAGGAGCCATGTAGTCATAAAATCTTGAGAAGCCTACAAACTTCTGCCAGCAGAACTTGTCGTCGTTATAGTAGAAGCCGCCGTATTCCTTAGAAAATCTGTATGTGATAACGGGAACCTTTGAGAGAAGTGTGTTTACAAACTTTCCTTCACTCTCCACTCTTACGGGATATGTAGTTGAAACTGTTTCACCGCCAACAGTTGCTGTGGCAATGATATCAACCTCGCCTTCGCCGATGCCTGTTACTACGCCTGCAGCATTTACCTTTGCAATGCTTTCATCTGATGAGCTCCATGTGATTCTGGGCTGAAGTCTGAGACCCTCTACCTCTGCGCTGAGTTGAGCGCGTGAATCAACTGCTACTCCGAGGCTGTCTGATGAAACTGTGATTTCATAATCATCTGCGGCAGATGACACAAGCATTGTCATTGACATAATGACAATAAGAAATACTGAATAAATAATCTTTTTCATAAAAATAAACCTCCCTCAAAATTGTATAATATAATAGCACTTAATTTATAATAAAGCAATAATCTAAATTGCTTTTACATAAATTTTAATAATTTGTTAAACGTTTTTGTTCTATTATATGTATTATTGTTATGTAATTATGAAACGGAGGGTGATTTTTATGTTTCCTGAACTGGATTTACTCAGAAATGAATGTATGAACTGCACAAAATGTCCCTTGCACTCAGGCAGACGAAATATGGTTTTCGGTGTAGGCAATCCCGAAGCAAAGGTTATGTTCGTCGGTGAAGGCCCCGGTGAGCAGGAGGATATTCAGGGTAAGCCTTTTGCAGGCAAGAGCGGACAGCTTCTTGACAAATATCTTGAAATTGTTGACCTGAGCCGTAACGACAACATCTACATTGCAAACATTGTGAAATGCCGTCCCCCACAGAACCGTGACCCCAAGCCCGAGGAGCAGGATGCCTGTATAGAGCATCTGCGAAAGCAGGTCAAGCTCATTCAGCCGAAGATAATTGTGTGCCTTGGCAGAATTGCGGCACAAAGACTCATCTCCCCCGATTTCAGGGTGACAAGTCAGCACGGACAGTTTATCGAAAAGGGCGGAATACTTTTCATGGGTACATTTCATCCGTCGGCACTTCTCAGAAATCCTGCAAATAAGCCTCACGCACTGAGTGATTTTCAGGCGCTGAGGGATAAGATAAAAGAACTCTCGTTATAAACTTTACAACCGACACATTCTGTGCTAAAATACAATCAGTAAATTTTTAGAGGTGAAAATCATGAGCGTAACAAAAACACTTTTTGACACTATGCCCGACGGCAGAGAGGTCTATCTTTACACAATTGAAAACAACAACGGCATTTCTGCCGGTATCATCACAAGAGGTGCAACCCTTCAGTCATTCAATTGCCCCGACAAGGAAGGCAAAATGGGCGACATCATTATGGGCTTTGACAAGGTTGCTGACCACATCAAATCAGGTACATACACAGGTAACGTTATCGGTCAGTATGCAAACAGACTCTGTAATGGTAAGTTCACAGTAAACGGCACCGAATATCAGGTTACACAGAACGAAAAAGGCAAAACCTGTCTTCACGGCGGCGGAGAATACAACAGCGCTCTCTGGAAGGCTATTATTATTGACGACTGTGCAGTTGAATTCAGCTACCACAGTCCCGACGGATGCGAAGGCTTCCCCGGTAATGTTGACGTAACCGTTGTTTACTCACTCAACGACCACAACGAGCTTGAAATCAACTATGAGGCTGTTTCTGACAAAGACACTATTCTCAACTTCACAAACCACGCATACTTCAATCTCGGCATTGAAAACGGCAATGTACTCGACCACGAGCTTATGCTCAACTGCGACTACTTTACACCCACCGACGCTGACAGCATTCCCACAGGTGAAATCAGAAGCGTTGAGGGTACTGCCTTCGATTTCAGGACACCGAAGAAAATCGGCAAGGACATTAAGGCAGACGACGAACAGCTTATTATGTGCCGTGGCTATGACCACAACTTCTGCGTAAACGGTGAAATCGGCAAGCTCCGCACAGTTGCAAAGGTAACAGACGAAAAGAGCGGAAGAAAGCTTGAAGTTATGAGCGACCTTCCCGGTGTTCAGCTTTACACAGGCAACTTCATTGACGGCACCGAAACAGGCAAGGGCGGTATTGTTCTTAACCAACACTACGGCTTCTGCCTTGAAACTCAGTTCTATCCCGACACACCCAACCAGCCCAACTTTCCGCAGTGCACATTCAAGGCAGGCGAAAAGTTCAAGTCAACAACTATTTTTAAGGTGTAAAAAGTTAATTGCATATAAAGATACCGCCGAGGAAAAATCCTCGGCGGTTTTCACTTCAGCGTAGCTTATTTGAATATCTTAGCAAAAAGCTCAATAACCCATTTGATTAAAGCTGTTACAGCTACATATATTCTGCTGTGCTTATCCTTGGGTTCGTCTTTGTTTTCGTCTGCTTCCCAGTTTTCTGTGTCGCAGTTTTCAGTTGTCATAACTGAAATTTCACCGTCGCCGTCTTCATCAGGATTTGTGTATTCGTAAACAACAAACTGTGAAGGCCAGCAGGAATTGTTGATTGTTACCTTCTCCTTTGATGAAGCAATATCGTAAAGGAGTCTGAGCTCCCAGTCAGACCAGTTGGAATGGCTTGAGCCTTTTATGAACCATGTGCTGTCAGGGAAAAGGCAGGTTGAAGCGTCAATCTGACCGTCGGGTGAAAGATACTTGCCGAAGCCTGCAGCCTGTCTTGAAGCGATATAGTCAGCTGAAAGGTCGTTATAAATTGTACCTGTTGTTGCACCGAATGATGAACGGCCTACAGAAGCAAACTGGTCAGAAACGAGGTAGTTTGTTTCGCAGATGGGAAGTGTCTGGAAGCCGTACTTTGAAATAGCACCGAAGTTTACACCGCTTGCCACAGCATTTGTAAGGATTTCGGGAATTCTCTGACGTACAACTGTATTGTAATTATCAAGCTTTGCAATAAGTCCTGCATATTCTTTTCTCTTCTCGCTACCCTCAGGACCGAACACGTAGTTCATAGCAGTGGGATAATCCTCCTTTGATACACAAGCCCAGTAGTTAGGCCATGTGTAGAAGGTTGAAAGAGCAAGTGCTGAGGTTACGCCCTCAACTAATTTGTAGTAAATCCAATCCTTACCCTTGTCGATAACTCTGTCAAGCACACCTGTTCTGTCAAGCATTTCAAGAGTTGTGTTGATAAAGCCGTCGATGTTGAACATACCGATTGCACCGCAATCCTTAAGTGTTCTGTTGATTGCTGCAGCATCAACATTGAATTTACCGCTGATAGCTTCACTGAGCATTTCTGCACCGCTTACAACGCTGCCGTCAAAAGCAACACCTCTGATGTACTGTGCTGCGTGTTCAGGATAAACTGCAAGGTAAGCTGTAACAACGTTTGTACCGAGACAGCTTGCTACAATACCAACCTCTTCTACTCCGTTTGCCTTTGTTGAAGCTAAAATATCATCTATATATTCCTTGAGTGCTTTTGCAGATTCGATAGGATCAAGTCTCCAGTCATAGTAGAACCAGTATCTGTCGTGAACATAATACTTCTGACCGTCGCTTGTTTTCCACGCCTGGTCATTGTGTCTTACTCTATCCATTTTTTCAACTCTTTCCTGACGAAGACCTGTGCCGTACTGTGCGTTGCCGTCCTTATCAAGAAGTGAGTTTTCAAAAAGCTCACTGATTTCATTCTGAAGGTTTTTGTAGTACGGATCCCAGTTGTCGTTAAGAAGACCGTCAACTAAAAAGGGCATAAGAATATTTGCAACTGACTCAAGCAATTCGCTGTCATCTTCTTCCTCTTCTTCATCGCCGCTGTCAAGAATTGAAGCAAAATCCTTATAATGGAAAACCTTGTTGCCGTCTTTGTCTACAAGCTTTTCACCGTCACCTGAAATACGGATAACAGGAATATCACTAAGGCTCTGTGATATCCATTCGGTTGGCTTTGCAAATGCTGTCACAGACCAAACGCTCATAAGCATAGTAAGCGCCAGAACAATTGCTACTGATTTTTTAATGGCTTTTTTCATTATACGTTTCCTCCTTAAAAACCGCAGAGCTTACTCTACCGAACTATACGGTTAAAATCAATTTGCAGGAGCTGCCATATCGCTCCCGCATCTATTTATTAATTATACATTAACTTTATAGTCTTGTAAAGTAATTTTAACGAAATATTATTAATTTGAAAACATATTCACCGACACTACGGCTTCTGCCTTGAAACCCAGTTCTATCCCGATACACCCAACCAGCCGAATTTCCCCCAGTGCACATTCAAGGCAGGCGAAAAGTTCAGAACAACAACTATTTTTAAGGTGTAAATCAAATGTAAAAACCGCTCCGTGTGGAGCGGTTTTTTTGTTGCTTTATCAGCCGATCTGGCCATTGCCAAAATCGTGCCACGGGAAAATTTCTGCACCTGTGATCCATTCTAACGGTGAGAGCAGAAACTCAAAACCCATTAAAGCTGCAACACCTGCTATCGGAAGAGCAAGTATAGTTGCAGGAATCCAAATCGGTGCTGCTACTACTAAAGCGATAATTGTTTTTGCGTCCATTTTTAATTTTCTCCTTTCTTAATATTTTCTCCTCTATATGCGTCGCACTCCCTGAACGGGAGCTATAGAGCTGATGGGGGCGACCCCTGCCGACAGCTACAAGAACCGCCGACAAGAGTCTATATCACAAATTGCATTCGCGTCGCGGCTTAAAAATGCAATGTGATATCAGTTTCGGTTTCTCTCTTCTTATAATTTATGAATACACAATTTCAATTGTTTCTGAGTCGTTGCCTGCAAGACCTATAGTAGCTCTAATAGGTCCTATCTTGCCTGTGCCCGTACCTTCAACTGTTGAAGTTACATTGTAGCTTTCAAGTCTGCCCTCAGCGTCAACTTTAGCGGTGATTATTGCGCCTTGGTAGTAAATGTCTGCATTGTTAATTGTAACAGGGCCAAGATCAAGAGTTTCAGGGATAACACCCATGCAGATGTAGTGGTGCTGAAGTGCACTTTCAACGAGTTCACCGTCAGCATATTTTACACCGTAGGTTCTTACGCCGTCAAAAACGGCTTTTTCGCTTGCAAGAACAAAGCTATAGTCGGTTGTGCCGTCAGCATTCTGAGTTTTCTCAGCGGTGATGAGACCTGCAGGATAAAGGCTGATAGTGTCAAGCAGATACGATGTTTCGCCCTCTTTGAGGGTTTCTGTATCTGTTGTTTCACCTGTAAAGTTGTCTACAATCGGGCCCAGAATGTTTGCAACTGTGTTTCCTCCGGGACAGTCTGTAATCTGAACCTGAAGGTCTCTTGTTCTTGTAAGTGTTGCATCGTCAGGAATAGCAGCTGCGGTGTCGTTAACTATTCCCTGAAATTCTTCGATGATTGCTGCAGCTTCTGCATCGTCTTCGAGTGTGTCCTGTGATTCATCGGGGATGAGGTCAGTATCAAAATCAAAATCGAAGTCGGGATAGCTGATATCAAAGCTTTCGTTTCTGTATCCCTTAAGCTCAACATTAAGACCCATATTTATCTTGCCGCTGCCTTCAACGGGCATAAGAATGTCAAGTGTGATGAGTCTGCCCTCTGCGTCAGCAGTTGCTTTTACTGTTGTGCCGGGATAGTAAATTGTTGCACGCTTGATTTTTACGGGATCAAAATTAAGATAGCTCATAAGCATAACATCAGATACATCGTAGTTGTAGAAGTTGCCGAAACCAAGCTCTCCGTCTGAACCAAGCAGATAATCGTCTTCACCGTCAAAGAAGGTTGCCTCGTCAATAAGAAGGAATTCGTAATCTGTTGTGCCGTCTTCGTTAACTGTCTTTGTTGCACTCTGAAGGCCGTAAGGATTTACATATACGCTCTGCATACCTGATGCATAATACTGCTGATATGTATACTCTGTAACTTCGTCAACAAGATAATTTTCAACGATGGGATTTGCAATGCCTGCAACAAGCTTTCCACCGGTGCAATCTACGATTTCAATGCCTACCTTTGCTGTCTTTGTGTAATTAATGGGCTTTTCGGGATAACAAAGAGCATAAGCCTTTTCGTTGAATTCTTCACAAATATAGTAAGCATTCTCATCTTCGCCGAGGTTTGTTGTGTCTGCTGA
>JAFOXT010000206.1 GCA_017425745.1 Clostridia bacterium
CAAGGAAATCCATCTTTCTGCCAATAGCTTCCTTACTTTCCATAAATTCGTGCATCTGGTCAATATGACTTCTGAGACGAACTGTTTCTTCTGCAACTGCAATTTTATCTGCATAAATAGCAGCTTCTGTAAGGATTCTCTGTTCATCAACCTGAACATCCTCAAGAACGGTTCTGATTCTTTCGAGAAGCTTGTTATTATATTCATTTACGGTTTCAGGTGAACGTTCTTCAATAAAAGCGACGTTTGAAAGAATTGTATCACAGCGTGAAAGAATGTCTTCTTTAAGCTTCTGACCCTCTTTTTCTCTCATTGAAACAAATGAATCGAGAGCCTGATCTGCAACAGCTTTAACTGCATTCCAGATGCGCTCCTCGTCTGCTTCACTCTTGTGAATTGAGAAAATGTCATGATTTCTCGCAACAGTTCCTACAGTGATATCATCAATAAGACTGTATCTTTCACAAAGCTCCTTGAGAGCCTCGATATATCCGCTTGCAAGTGAATGGTTAACACTTACTTCGCAGTCTTCAATTTCAAGTGCTTCAATAAGCACAAAGCATTCAATCTTACCTCGTGCAACACGGGTCTGAATATAACTTTTAAGCTTTTCCTCAAGAAAACCGTATACTCTTGGTACACGAGAAGAAAAGTCAAAATATCTGTGGTTTACACTTTTTATTTCAACAGAGATGCTCATTCCGTCAAGAATCTGCTGAGCTCTGCCGAAGCCTGTCATACTTTTTATCATAGAAATCAACGTGCTGTTATTGAGATAATTATAACAGCGTCCTTTCAAATTAATAAAGCTGATCGCAAAGCGATAGTAATTATCCTTATAATTATATATTGTGTAAGTGAATTTGTCAAATAAATACCGGAATTTTTCTTATTTTTTACAGCATGAGCCCATTAAAATTGAGGGTATATCAAGTATATACTCATCACCTGCTTTTTCAAAGCCTAACCTTGTTAAAAGCTGTATTATATTGTCGCACCTGCAAACACCCATATAATAATTATTTGCAGCAGCATAATTATAAGCAGATTTGAGAAGACCCTCAGCAAAAAACGGTTTATCTGAAGGAAAAATCATATTGCTTACAACGGCATTTTTACCGCTTAAATCAAGAATGCAGCTTCCGAAAACCTCATCGTTTTCAGTTGCTTCAAATTTGACTATAGATTCACTTATATTTTCGTGTCTGAAAAAAATCATTTTGTTTTCTTCTTTCTGTCCATATCTGCTGCAATCATAAGCTTTCTTACTTCGTCTTCATTAAGCTCACGCCATGCACCCTGTTTAAGCATACCGAGCTTGATTGAGCCGATTGCAGTTCTTTTAAGTCTTGCTACTTCAAGTCCTACTTCTTCGCACATTTTTCTTATCTGGCGGTTTCTGCCTTCATAAAGAATAATTTCAAGCACTACTCTGCCCTCTTCTTTAAGAACAACGCGTACTTCTGCAGGAGCAGTTTTTCTATCGTCGATAATTACACCCTGAGTGAGTGCAGTGATCTGTTCTTCAGAAATTGAAGGTCTTACAGTAACTCTGTAGGTTTTGGGCACATGCTTTGTAGGATGTGTCATAGCATTAGCAAATTCACCGTCATTGGTGAAAAGCAGCATACCCTCGCTGTCTCTGTCAAGTCTGCCGACAGGATAAACTCTGCCGGAAACATCTTTTATAAGCTCAGCAACACATTTTCTGTCCATTTCGTCGTTCATTGTTGTAATGAAGCCACGAGGCTTGTGAAGCATAATGTATGTGAGGTTCTTCTGCTTAACTATTTTCTTGCCGTTAACGGTTACTGTATCCTTCTTGGGATTGATTTTGTCGCCAATCATAGCAACTCTGCCGTTAACCTTAACTTTTCCGCTTTCAATAAGCTCTTCGCTTTTTCTTCTTGAAGCAACTCCGCTTTCTGCGAGGAATTTCTGGAGCCTGACTTTACCGTCTGTCATATATATTTTCCTTTCCTTTGTTTAGCATAAAACGACAAAGCAACCACCTGCCGATAATAATTATACGCAGGCGGTTGAATTATGATTATTTCAATTATTCAGCACTTACAACGGGTGCGTCTGTAGCATCCTTCTTTGTCTTGTTCATAAGACCCGTAACCTTGTCAAACATTTCAGGAACAAGGTTTACAACTCTTTCAGCAGCGTTATCATAAGCAGTAATGTGCTTAAGAGTAACCTCACCGCCATTAATTACAAGAAAAGCGATAGGTGTAATTGTAACACCGGCACCGCCGCCACCACCGAAGAGCTCCTTGTTGCTCTTTGAAGGGAAGTCAGTACCACCTGAAGCAAAGCCATATGTAACCTTTGAAACAGGGATAATTGTTGTGCCGCCTTCAGCGTAAATGGGTTCACCGATGATTGTGCTTGTGTCAACAAGATCACGGATTTTATCGATTGTTGAAGTGAGAATTGCGCCGGCTGATTTTTCTGCCATAATATATCATCCTTTCAATTGAATCTTAATTTATTGAACTGCATCAGCAGTATTGTTTACTTCGTCAGATTTTGTTTCTGTGCTTTTCTTTTTCTTGCCA
>JAFOXT010000207.1 GCA_017425745.1 Clostridia bacterium
TGAACACCCTTCAGGATACATGGTATGTATTCCCCGAAAACTGCGATTTCTCAGTTACAAAGATTTCACTCGCTACAGAGCAGATGTATAAGGAAATCTGGCGCAAGCGTAACGAAGAAAAAGAAAAGAAAGAAAAAGCTGAATAAAATTTTTACTGTCCGTATAAATATATGCGGACAGTTTTTTTTAATTTAAAATAAAGTTTTTTCGATTCACTTATTTACTTTTGAAGTACTTTATGATAAACTGAAACAAATCAATAATGATTTAAGGAGAAAACTTATGAAAGCAAAAATCACTGTAGCAGCTGAAATGAAAATCGGCGAAATTGACAGAAGAGTCTTCGGCTCATTTATCGAGCATCTCGGCAGAGCAGTTTACGGCGGCATCTATGAGCCCGGCCACCCTCTTGCTGACGAAGAAGGCTTCCGTACAGACGTTATAAAAATGATTAACGAGCTTGATGTTCCTGTTGTCCGTTATCCCGGCGGCAACTTTGTTTCAGGCTATTGCTGGGAAGACGGCGTCGGCCCTGTAAGCGAAAGACCCAAGCGCCTTGAGCTTGCCTGGGGTGTTACTGAGCCCAACCTTTTTGGTACCAATGAATTTATGCGTTGGTGCAAAAAAGCAAAAACAAGTCCTATGATGGCTGTAAACCTCGGCACAAGAGGCCCTGAGGAAGCAAGACAGCTTGTTGAATATTGCAACCACAAGTCAGATTCAAAATACTCTGATCTTCGTATCAAGCACGGCTATAAGGATCCCTGGGATGTTAAGCTCTGGTGTCTTGGTAACGAAATGGACGGTCCCTGGCAGATGGGAATGAAAACTGCTTTTGAATACGGCAGAACTGCCAACGAAGCTGCAAAGCTTATGAAATGGGTTGACCCTTCAATTGAAACAGTTCTTTGCGGTTCATCAAGCAGAGGTATGCACACCTTCGGCAAATGGGAAACCGAGGCTCTTGAGCTTGCATACGACAATGTAGACTATATTTCACTTCATCAGTACTACGGCAACCACAGTAATGATACTCCCTCATTCCTTGCCAAGAGCCTTGAAATGGAAGACTTTATTTACAGCGTAATCTGTGCTGCCGATTATGTAAAATCATTCAAGAGAAGCAAAAAGACAATTAATCTTTCATTCGATGAATGGAACGTGTGGTACCACTCAAACGGTGCGCCATATGACAAGTGGAGTATTGCTCCTCCTCAGCTTGAAGACATCTACAACTTTGAGGATGCTCTTGTTGTTGCTTGTATGCTCATCACTCTTCTCCGCCACGCAGACAGAGTTAAGATTGCTTGTCTTGCACAGCTTGTTAATGTAATCGCTCCTATTTTCACTAAAACAGGCGGCGGTGCATTCCGTCAGACTATTTTCTATCCCTTTGAAGCTCTTTCAAAGCATGCACGCGGCAACGCTCTTCGTCCCATCGTAACCTGCGACAAATATGACTGCAAGGAATTTACTGATGTTCCTTATCTTGAAAGCATCGTAACCTTTGATGAAGAAAATGAAGAGGCAACCGTATTCTGTGTTAACCGTTCAATGGAAGAAAATATTCTTCTCGACATTTCTCTTCTTGACTTTGACGGCTACAAGGCTGTTGAATTCAGCTCAATGGACGGCTATGACATCAAGCAGGAAAACACCTTCGACAAGGAAGACGTAAAAATGCATCTCAATCCCCTGCCCGAATTTGACGGCAAGGTTACAACTGCAGAGCTTAAACCTCTTTCATTTAATGTTATCAGATTTAAGAAGGCGTAATTAAAATCAAATAAGCCGTACACAACAAATGCTGTGTACGGCTTTAATATTTTTATTATCACAATCAAAGAATTTTATAAATCTGATTTAAATCATTTATGACTTTATATCCTTTTCCAACACTTTTAAATTTCTCTTTTATGTAA
>JAFOXT010000024.1 GCA_017425745.1 Clostridia bacterium
AGCTTTTTATTCTTATGCTCTGGTCACATACCCACACCAAGAAATATCCCTTTATAAAAAAGCTGTTCAGAAAATTCACAATGACCCGTCAGGATATGGGAAAAATTACACTTATTACTTTGCCGCTTTTAATCAACGAGGCTCTTTGGGCATCGGGTATGGCTTTTCTCAATCAGTGCTACAGCATAAGAGGTCTTGATGTTGTTGCGGCGGTTAACATCGTTTCCACACTCAGCAACGTTTTCAATGTTGTGTTTATTTCCTCAGGCAGTGCTATAGGAATTATTATGAGTCAGCTTCTTGGTGCAAAAAAGAAAATGGAGGCAAAAAGCTCTGCAATGAAGCTTATCTGGTTTTCCGTTTTTCTCTCGGTCATTATCGGCCTTGTAATGGCCCTTTGCTCACCCTTGTTCCCAAAAATTTACAAAACCTCCGACACTGTTCGTTTTATTGCAACTGAGCTTCTTTTTGTGGTAAGCTTTTTTATGCCTGTTCACGCATTCACAAACGGAACCTACTTTACCTTGCGCTCAGGCGGAAAAACCGTTATGACCTTTATTTTTGACAGCGGATTTGTGTGGCTTTGCAGTGTGCCTCTTGCCTTTGTTTTAAGCCGTTTCACCGCTATGCCTATACTTACCTTGTTTATAACAGTTCAGCTGCTTGATTTACTCAAATGTATTTTAGGCTATATCTTTGTAAAAAAAGGTGTGTGGCTCAACACGGTTGTGTAAGACTTGATTATTTAAAGGCTTTTTGTTATAATATCTACCGAGGTGTTAAAATATGAAAATTCATCAATCGGCGGAGAATTACCTTGAAACAATTTATGTTCTCACAAAGCGTAACGGCTCCGTACGTTCAATTGATATTGCAAACGAGCTGGGCTTTTCAAAACCCAGTGTAAGTGTGGCTATGAAATCACTGAGAGAAAACGGTTATATTGACGTTTCAGGTGACGGAAGAATCATTCTTCTTGAAAGCGGAATAAAAATTGCTGAAAAGCTTTATGAACGCCACACTATTCTTACAAATGCTCTTATTGCTCTTGGTGTTTCAATTGAAACCGCATCTGAGGACGCCTGTAAAATTGAGCACATTATTTCAGAAGAAACCTTTGATGCAATTAAAAAACATTATGATGATTATAAAAAGAAAGCCTGAAAAATCAGGCTTTTTTTTTCTGTTTTGTTGAAGCTTCGTCAGTCATTTTGCACTTTGCATTTTGCATTTTGCATTCTTACAAAACTCATTCATACAGCATTTATGGCACTGAGGTCTTCTTGCAATGCAAACTGCTCTTCCGTGAAGCACACATCTGTGACAAAAATCGTTACTCTCTTCGGGGGGTAATATTTTTTTAAGCTCAAGCTCAACCTTTTTAGGGTCCTTTGTTTCAACAAGACCAAGAAGATTAGTAATTCTTATAAGGTGTGTATCAGCCACAACAGCGGGCTTTTTATAAACGTCACCCACAATCAGGTTAGCCGTTTTTCTGCCCACACCGGGAAGCTTTGTAAGCTCTTCAACTGTGTCGGGAAGAATTCCGTTATACTCGTCACGGAGCATAATACACATATTCTTTATATCTCTTGCCTTTGCTCTGAAAAATCCGCAGGAGTGAACAAGCTCTTCAATTTCTTCAACCTCTCCCGCACAGAAAGAGTCAATATCAGGGAATCTTTCAAAAAGCTGAGGAGTTACCTTGTTTACCCTTTCGTCGGTGCACTGTGCAGACAGACGCACCGCAATAATAAGCTGCAGAGGGTCGTCATAAACAAGAGAGCATATTGCATCGGGATATTCTTTTTTAAGTGCTTCCACGCAGGAAACTGCACGCTGTTTTTTTGTCAAGATTTTTCACTCCTCTTTAAGATTTCTACGCCAATGGAAAAGATACTGCTGAGCAATACCCTCATTGCCTTTTATACATTCGGGAAGACCTTCCGGATAAAGCTCCGAAACAATTCTTTTTACCCAGACATCAACGGGAAAAGCCTCTTTTTTATAAAAGCCGTAAAGCAGTGTACACTCGGCAACCTTTGGGCCGACACCCTTTATTTTCATAAGCTCTTCTCTTGCCTCGTCCATTGTTGCGCTGTAGATTTTGTTAAGGTCAATCTCTTTATTTTTAAGCTTTTGTGCCGCATCAAGTATGTATTTACTTCTGAAGCCTGCCTTTAAGGGTGCAAGGTCTTCAACTGTAAGACCGGCAAGAATTTCATAAGAGGGAAAGCTGTATTCTCCCTTTTCATTTTTCTCTCCCCAGGTGCTGCAAAGACGGTCGATGATTCCCGTAATTCTCGGAATATTGTTGTTCTGTGAAATTATAAATGAGCACAGGGCTTCCCATGGCTCCTGCTTTAAAATGCGGATTCCGTAATACATTTCCACAGCCTTTTTTATGCTCTCGTCAGGTGAAATTTTTTCGCAAATATTTACATAATCCGTATCCAGATCAAAATAGTCATACCAGATTTCTTCAAACTCCTTCAGACTGCAGGAATGAAAGAAATAACCGTCGTCGGTTTTTTCAATAACTGCGGTTTTTCCCTTTACTGTGCCCACAATAAAGCCCTTTTCATTTTTCTTCCATCTGAAGGCCTGACCGCAAAAGGCGGAAAGCTCAATATCAAGACACTTTGCGTCCTTAAGAATTATGCCGTTTTCTGCTTCATTAATAATCATTTTTTCCGTCACCTGCCTCAGGGCATATTATATCTCATAAAAATTTTAAAATCAATAGATTCTCAGTACAATAAAAGGGATTAAATACCTGAAAGGCGTAAAAAAACAGCAGCTTAATACAGCAATTTTTCCAAGTTTTTAACAGTCTTCAGTTTTATTGTTCAAAACCCTTGAAAGTAAAAAAAATCCGTGCTATAATGGATTAGTGTAGCTTTATTTATAATGTATATCTAAATCTTTAAGTTATTATATATATAAATAATTATATAGTCAAATTTTGTGAAATAAAAATACAGGAGGAAAGAATATGGATTCATTTGCAGAAATCTGGCAGGTTGTTCAGGAAGAACTTAAAAACAGTGTTACCGAAGTGGCTTACAAAGTATGGCTCAGCCCTCTGGAATTCAAGGGCTTCAAAGACGGAAAAATTTACCTTTCAATTACCGAATTCAAGCGTAAAATTATTATCGACAAGTTTTCTTATCTCATAGATTCAACTCTGGAATCAGTTTTCGGTTTTCCCGTTGAGGTTGAGTATGTTGTTCCCACCGATCAGGTAAAGAACGAAAATTCAAGCAGCGAAACATCTTCTGCTGTAAACGAATACATTTACACATTTAAAAATTTCATTATCGGCCCGTCAAATAAATTTGCTCACGCTGCTGCTCACAACGTTGCGTGCAGCCCCGGAATGGTTTATAATCCGCTTTTCATTTACGGTCATTCAGGACTCGGCAAAACCCACCTTCTTCTTGCAATACAGAACGAAATCAAGGAGCGCCGTCCCGACGCAAAAATTATTTACACCAGCGGTGAGCATTTTACAAACGAGCTTGTTTACTATATCGGAAATCACAACACCCACGCTTTCCACGATAAATACAGAAGCTGCGATGTTCTTCTGGTTGACGATATTCATTTTATTGCAAAGGGCGAAACAGTTCAGGAGGAATTCTTCCACACCTTCAATGCTCTTAACGCAAGCGGAAGTCAGATTGTTCTTACATCTGACCGTCCTCCCAAGGAAATGATGACACTTGAGGAAAGACTCCGTACAAGATTTGAAATGGGTCTTATTGCTGACATTCAGCCACCCACACTTGAAACAAGAATGGCAATTGTAAAGAAAAAGTCAGACGATCTTGGCATTGACCTTCCCGATGATGTTGTAAAGTTTATTGCTGAAAACATTAAGAAAAACATCAGACAGCTTGAGGGTACTGTAAAGAAAATCAAGGCTTATCAGGATGTTGAGGGACTTAATCCCAGCCTTTCTGTTGCAAAAAGAGCAATCAAGGACATTATTAACGACAACAAGCCCCTGGGCGTTACAATTGAAAATATTATCAACGAGGTTTCAAGAACCTTTGATGTTTCTGCCGCTGATATCCGTTCAGACAAGAGAAACGCAAATATTTCTCAGGCAAGACAGGTTGCAATTTATATTGTTGAGCAGGTTACAGGTCTTCCTCTTAAAACAATCGGTAACGAATTCGGCAACAAGCACCACTCAACAATTATTTATGCACTTAAAGAGATAAATCAGAAGCTTGAAAAGGATGTTGGACTTAAGGCAACTGTAGACGATATTATCAAAAATATCAACGAAAGCTGAAGCTGAGTTTTCCACACAGTTTTACTTTTTCCACACAAAGTTTTCAACTCTTTCAACACGGGTCTTTACCCCTGTGTTGAAAACCGGAATTTTTTAACAGAACTTCCAACATTAAAAAATGCGGATTTTTTCAGTAAAATAAAGCCTTCCGAGGCTTTTCCACAAATTCCGCAGCACCTACTACTACTACTATTAATTATTATTATTTATTTTGTTTTTTCTGAAAGGAACGATTTTATGAGAATAATTTGCAATAGTGCTGAGCTTTCAAAAGCAGCAGCTAATGTTCAGAGAACAGTATCAAGCAAATCAACAATTCCTGCCCTTGAGGGTATTCTTATTGAAGCTGAAGACGGAAAGGTTATTCTTACAGGCTATGACCTTGAAGTAGGTTCAATTATTGTTATTGATGCAGAGGTTAAGGAAAGCGGAAAAATTATTCTTGCAGCAAAGAATTTCTGCGACATTTTAAGAATGCTTCCCGATGACAGTGTGCTTCTTGAATGTGACGAAAGAAATATATGTAAAATCAAAAGCGGTGAAACCGATTATTCACTTATCGGCACTGCTGCTGACGAATATCCCGAGCTTCCCACACTTTCAAAGTTCTCACCCGTTAAGATGAATCTTAATCTTCTTAAGGATATGATTAAAAGAACTGTTTTCTCAGTTTCAACCGGTGAAAGAAATCCTGTTCATTCAGGTGTAAAGTTTGAAATTGAAAACAATAATATAGTTCTTGTTGCTGTTGACGGTGCAAGACTTGCAATAAGAAGAGAAGTAATTGAAAGAGAAGACGAAGCAATTCTTAACTTTGTTGTTCCTGCAAAAACTCTCAATGAAATTCTTAAGCTTAACGCAGACGATGAAGCAGAAATTGAAATTCTTGTAGGCGACAGACACCTTATTTTCAGAATGGAAAACTACGAAATTATTTCAAGACTTCTTGAAGGTAATTTCATTAATTATAAGTCAGCAATTCCTATGACTTCATCAACTCAGGTTCTTGCAAACACAAGAAGACTTATTGAATGTATTGAAAGAACCTCACTTATTATTACTGACCGTTCAAGTCCCGTTCGTCTTGTTGTTGAAGACGGAGTTATGAAATTCTCTTCAGTAACTGCAATCGGTACTGCAACAGATAAAATGCCCGCTGAGGTAGAAGGAAGCAAGGTTGAGGTAGGCTTCAATAACCGTTTCCTTATTGATGCACTGAAGGCTACAGAGCAGGAAGAAATCAAAATGGAATTCGGCTCATCAAATCAGCCTATTATCATTAAGCCTGTTGAGGGTGATTCATTCTTCTATCTTGTTTTACCCGTAAGAATATAAAGGGTAATATTTCTAAATTAAAACAGCGAAAAGAGTTGTAAAATAGGTTATGCAGAAAAAAATTAAAGTTAAAGTAAAGGTAGCCGAAAAAAGCTTTAAGGAAGTAAAAATTGTTACTGATGATATCCGTCTTGATGCGGCACTTAAGCTTGCTTCAGCAGTTTCAACCGGAGGCCAGGCTAAAATGGTTATTCAGGATAACATGGTAAAGGTTAACGGCGAGGTTTGTACTCTCAGAGGTAAAAAGCTTTTTGACGGCGACGAATTCAGCTTTGAAAACAAATTCTATAAAATTGTAAAAGAGTAAAAATGAAGGTTACAGAACTTGAAGTAAGGAATTTCCGCAACATTAAAAATGCAGAAATTGAGCCACACAGCGGAGTTAACGTAATTTTCGGTGAGAATGCTCAGGGTAAAACTAATCTTCTTGAAAGTATATGGCTTTTTACGGCCTGCCGTTCATTCAGAAGCTCAAAGGATAACGAGCTTATTAACTTCAACAGCACAAAGGCAGAGCTTTCAATGGATTTTTCAGCCTGGGACAGAGTTCAGCAGGCTCATCTTGAAATAGGTGAGGGAAGAAAATTTCTTCTTTCGGGAATAAAGAAAAGTCCCACACAGTTTATGGGAGAATTTCTTGCGGTTGTTTTTTCACCCGTTCATCTTTCACTTATAAAAGAAGGCCCTTATGAAAGAAGAAGATTCGTTGACACTGCAATAAGTCAGCTGAAGCCTAAGTATGCTGCTTCACTTGCACAGTACAATAAAGCAATTCAGCAGAGAAACGTGCTTTTAAAGGACCTTGTTTATCACTCGGAGTTATACGATATTCTTGATGTGTGGGAGGACAGAATTGCATTTTTTGCTTCGGAAATTATCCGTCAGAGAATTGGATATATAAATAAGCTTTCTCAGTATACCGATGAAATATACAGAGGAATTTCTTCAGGTAAGGAAAAACTGAGCATCAATTATAATCAGCAGACCGTTGTATGGGGCGACAGCAGGGAAGAGCTTTATGAAAATATGAAGGCTCAGCTTTTTGCTTCAAGAAAAAACGATATTATCTGCGGTTATACATCAGTTGGCCCACACAGAGATGACATTAACGTTGAAATTGACGGTCTTATTGCAAAAAGCTTCGGCTCTCAGGGTCAGCAAAGGTCAGCAGCCCTTGCAATGAAGCTTGGAGAGGCTGCAGTTGTAAAAAGCTTTTCCGATGAGCAGCCCGTTGCACTTCTTGACGATGTTATGAGTGAGCTTGATAAGTCAAGACAGAATTATATACTTAACCACATAAAGGACTGGCAGGTTTTCATTACCTGCTGTGACCCGTCAGCCGTTGAAGGACTTAAAACGGGTAAAAAGTTTGAGATGAAAAACGGAAAAATTTATTAAGAGTTAAGATGTGGTCGCAGATTTATGTATCTTAAATATGTCAGATATAGTCTGCGGAGTTGACTGAGTTAAATAGGGTAAAAATTTGATTTTATCCGCCTTAACATTCATCAATAAAGAAAATTCTACCCGCCAAATTTATCTTTCTGCTTTGGCGGAATGAATATAAAAGCTTACTAGTTGGCTGAAACGGATATAATCGGCGAAGCCCCATAACTCCACACTCCACTCTTCACACTCCAAACTTAAAAAAATCCGGAGGATTTTTAGTATGTATCTTCATTTAGGACAAAGCACGGTTATAACTCACGACGAAATTGTGGGTATTTTTGACCTTGATAATACAACCGTTTCAAAAAAGACCAGAGATTATCTTTCAAAGGCTGAAAAAGACGGTGCAGTAAATGTTGTTTCTTATGAACTTCCGAAATCATTTATTGTCTGTGAAAAAAAAGGTAAGCAAAGCGTTTATCTTTCACAGATTTCTACCACAACACTACTTAAAAGAACAGAAGAAGACTTTTAAATAAGTGTTTAGAGTTGAGAGTTAAGAGTTGAGATAAGGTCGCAGATTTATATTTCTGCAAACGGATAACGATAGTCTGCAGAATTAATAAAGATAAAAATTGAAAAGAGTAGATTTTATCCGCTTTTATATTCATAAATGAATGAATTCCTACCCGCCAAATTTATGTATCTATATTGGCGGTATGAATATCAAAGATAAGAAGTAAGCTTAAACGGATATAATTGGAGCGTAGCTCCCCACATCTTAACTCTTAACTCTCAACTCTAAACACTTTAAAATTTCAATATAAATAAATAAGAGAAGATTTTAAAATAGGAGGTATGAGCCATGGATGAAAACAAGGCTAATGCTGAAAAAATTGAAGAGGTTTCAGTTGCTGCAGAAGAAACTGCACAAGAAGCAATTGAAACAATGAACACCGTTGTAACTGAGGAATACAACGCTGACGCAATTCAGGTTCTTGAGGGACTTGAGGCTGTAAGAAAAAGACCGGGTATGTACATCGGTTCAACAGGTCCCAGAGGTCTTCACCACCTTGTATATGAAATCGTGGATAACTCAATCGACGAAGCCCTTGCAGGCTACTGTACTGATATTGAGGTTGAAATTCTTCCCGGTGATATTATTACTGTTCGAGACAACGGTCGTGGTATTCCCGTTGGTATTAACGAACAGCAGGGTCTTCCTGCAGTTACTGTTGTTCTTACCGTGCTTCACGCAGGCGGTAAGTTCGGCGGCAGCGGTTATAAGGTATCAGGCGGTCTTCACGGTGTAGGTTCTTCAGTTGTTAACGCCCTTTCAGAATGGTTCGAGGTTGAGGTTTCTCAGAACGGCCACATTCACCACCAGAGATTTGAAAGAGGCCACATTATAACTGACCTTAAGGTTATCGGTGATACAGACAAGACAGGTACCTTTATCAAGTTCAAGCCTGACGCTGAAATTTTTACCGAAACTACAATTTATGATTATGAAACTCTTCAGAGACATTTAAGAGAATCTGCTTTCCTCAACGCAGGTCTCAAAATCAGTCTTACAGATAAAAGAGACGAAGACAATATAGTAGAAGATATTTTCTGCTATGAAGGCGGTATCGGCTCATTCGTTGAACACATCAACGAAAGCAGAGGACTTACTGCAATTCACGAAAAGCCCATTCACTTTTCAGCAGTTGTAGGGGACAGAAGTGCAGAAGTTGCTCTTATGTATAACGACGGCTATAACGAAACAATTCTCTCCTATGCAAACAACGTTAACACAGTTGACGGCGGTACTCACGAAACAGGCTTCAAAACTGCACTTACAAAGGTATTCAACGAATACGGCAAAAAGTATAACTATCTTAAGGATGCAGACAAAAAGCTTTCAGGTGAAGACTGCAGAGAAGGTCTTGTTGCAGTTATTTCTGTTAAGCTTACCGAAGCTCAGTTTGAAGGACAGACTAAGGGTAAGCTTGGTAACACAGATATTACAAAGCTTGTAAACAACACAGTTTACAGTAAGCTCACTGACTATTTTGAAGAGAATCCTCAGATTGCAAAGGCAATCTTCACAAAGGCTCTTGACGCTTCAAGAGCAAGAGAGGCTGCAAGAAAAGCAAGAGAAGCTGCAAGAAGAAAATCACCTCTTGAAAGCAACTCACTTCCCGGTAAACTTGCAGACTGTACAGAAAAAGATCCCACAAAAACAGAAATTTATATCGTAGAGGGTGACTCGGCAGGTGGCTCTGCAAAGGAAGGCAGAGACAGAACAATTCAGGCTATTCTTCCTCTTTGGGGTAAAATGCTCAACGTTGAAAAGAGCCGACTTGACAAGGTTGTTTCAAACGAAAAGCTTCTTCCCGTTGTAACTGCTCTCGGTGCAGG
>JAFOXT010000208.1 GCA_017425745.1 Clostridia bacterium
AATTACAAGCTTATACATATAGGTTGATTCGGGACTGTCGGGATAACCACAGGCAAGAATTACAGTAACATTATATCCGTTTTCGTTAAGCTTTCTTGCAACAACAAAGCCGTCACCGCCGTTGTTACCCTTACCACAGACAATTACTGCATTTCTTCTCGTTGCACTGTCGTTTTCAACAATATTTCTTATATTTCGTGCACAGGCCGCGCCTGCATTTTCCATCATACGCTGATATGAAAGACCGTATTTGGCGGTATATTGCTCCACCTGTTTCATTTCGTCGCTGCTGAGTAATCTCATAAAAACCATCCTTTCGGTTTTATCTTTCTTCTATAATATTACCATATTGTATGAGAATGTCAAACATTAAATTTCAAATATACCCACTTTTTTAAAAAAATCAGCTATTGCACCGTTTAAAAGACACAATAGCTGTTATTTTATTTATTTGCCTTTGAAAATCTTGATGTAAATTGCTCTTAATTTAAGCGCAATTTTAACTGCTTTTGAGTTAAGAAGCTTAAGCTTTTTCTTATCTGACTTATGCTTTTTCTCAAGCTTTTCTACCTTAGCTTCAAGCTCTTCATTTTCAGCCTTAAGCTTATCGTAATTCTTCTTGAGCTTATCGTATTCCTTCTTGAATGCCTTATATTCCTTGAAGTCATACCAATACTCGTCATAGTAACTGTTAAGAGTTTTCTTCATAGTGTCGTTCTTCCACCTGAGGAATTCCTCTTCAGTATAATTTGTTCTTACAAGCTCAGTTGCAGTTCTTGTTTCGTTCTTAGCCTCTTCAATAAAGGCAGCAATTGTCTTCTGAAGCTCAGCTCTTGTAGCCTTGTAATTGTCGGGGTTAGCAGGAGGATTAAGAATGAAATCCTTGAAATTACCTTCAATTACTTCCTTGGGATAAGCCTTATGAAGCCAATCACGGTAAGGGTCAAAACGAACAGATTTAAAGCTGTCACGCACGAGAAGAACAGGTGTTTCAAGTGCAAGACAAGGAAGCGCACAGTGAAGACGGAAAGTGATTACGCACTTTGCATTCTGATAGGTTTCAAGATAACTGATAACCTCGTCGCGACGCTCTTCCCATGAAAGATTTGTTGAGGGCTCGGGTCTTGTGGGTGACATAACCTTAACCTCAAGACCTGTATCCTTAAGCTGCTTTTTAACAGCCTTTTCTACCTCTTTAGTAACACCAACAAGGCATACATACTCCTTTTCGGGCTTGGGAATATCTCTTCTGGGCAGAGTAAGAGTTACGCAGCCTGAGAAATAATTCTTGATGCCGTACTTATCAAGCACTGCAGTTGTGTAGTAATCTCGGCAGCCGATAGGCTCAAAGCTTTTGAGATATTCCTTACCGGGGCCGTCTTCAATATATTCAAACTTTGCGGGCATACCTCTGGGTTTTCCGCGCTGAATATCATTGTAATGAAGACCGATCCAGAGAGGATACACATACTTTGAGGGAGGCCAGTTCCACTTTTTCCACATATACCATGCACTCATAATTGTGGCAACGGGCTCATCGTTTTCTGCAACAAAGCCTTCCATATCTTCGATGTCCACCATATAGTCTACCTGAGGGAGCCAGAGGCTTTCAGCATAAGACTGAACATCATCACCGATATTTTTTGTTGTTTTTCTCCATAAAACGCCGTATTTCATAATTCAGCTCCTTATAAAAAAATACAAGCTTCGGATTTATGTACGATCCGAAGCTTGTCTGCATTTTACTTATGCGCCAAAAAGCACGAGAAGTGAAGATACAAGAGCAAGCACAAAGAAAATTGCACCTGCAATTTTTGTGAACTTAGCAAGCTTAGCTTCCATTGTTCTGCCCTTATTCTTACCGAAGAAAGTTTCAGCAGCACCGCCGATAGCGCCTGAAAGTCCCTGCTGCTTGCTTTCCTGAAGCATTACGAGAGCTGTAATGATAACGGAAACGATTATAACTAAAATTGCTAAAACATACTGAAGAGCTGTCATTTCATTAACCTCCGGAATTTTTATACTAAAGGATTATAACATAAAGCAAATCGTTTTGCAATAGCTTTGCCTTTATTTTTATGTCTTTGAAGCGACTTTTTTCCGTTTTCTTTATTCCTTAACGGTGAAAACGGGTTCTGCCTCGCCGTTAATTACTTCCTCTGTGATAATAAGCTCACCTTCTGAGTTTTCTGAAGGTATGTCATACATATACTGAAGAAGAACCTTTTCGATAATTGATCTGAGTCCGCGGGCACCTGTTTTAGCCTTAAGTGTTTTCTGAGCGAGGGCTCTGAGTGCATCCTCAGTAAACTTAAGCTCAACACCGTCAATGCTGAAAAGGTACTTATACTGCTTTATAAGAGCGTTCTTCGGCTCTGACATAATTCTTACAAGCATATCCTCATCAAGGTCGTCAAGAGCAGTAATAATGGGAAGTCGACCCACAAGCTCAGGAATAAGACCGAACTTTACAAGGTCCTGAGTTACAACCTCATGCATTACCTTGCCGTCTTCAAATTCCTTTTTACTCTTGATTTCAGCACCGAAGCCGAGGCCTGAGTTACCCATTCTTTTTTCAACAATTCTTTCAATACCTGCAAATGAGCCTGCGCAGATAAAAAGAATGTTTGTTGTATCAATCTGAATGAATTCCTGCTGAGGATGCTTTCTGCCGCCCTGAGGAGGCACATTTGAAACTGTTCCTTCAACAATTTTAAGAAGAGCCTGCTGAACGCCCTCACCGCTTACATCTCGTGTAATTGAGGTGCTTTCACTCTTACGGGCAATCTTGTCAATTTCGTCAACATAGATAATACCCTTTTCTGCTCTTTCAATGTCAAAATCAGCAGCCTGAATAAGTCTTAAAAGAATATTTTCAACGTCCTCACCTACATAACCTGCTTCAGTGAGCGTAGTTGCGTCTGCAATTGCAAAGGGAACATCAAGAATTTTTGCAAGTGTCTGAGCAAGCATTGTTTTGCCGACACCTGTGGGACCGAGCATAAGAATATTACTCTTTCCTACTTCAACGTCACCTTTTTTACCTGAATAAATTCGCTTATAATGGTTATAAACCGCAACACTCAGGGTTTTCTTTGCTTCTTCCTGACCGATTACATATTCATCAAGAAGAGCCTTGATTTCATGAGGCTTTTTAAGAAGAGCAAAATCAGAATCATCACTTTCGTGATTATTGAGCCCCAGCTCCTCTTCAACAATTGAGTTGCACAAATCAATACAATCGTTGCATATATAAACACCGGGACCTGCTATCAGTGTTTTAACTTCACTCTGCTCTTTGTGGCAGAAGGAGCATCTGATGGACTTTTCTTTGTTGTCACCGTCTCTTGCCATGAATCTGACTCCTTATAATATCTTTATCTCTTATACAAAATCTTATCAACAAGACCGTATTCGAGAGCTTCATCAGCTGTCATAAAGTTATCTCTCTCTGTATCCTGAGCAATAATTTCAATATCCTTGCCTGTGTTTTCAGCGAGAATTTTATTGAGCTTTGCCTTTGTGCGAAGAATGTGGTCTGCAACAATTTTAATATCTGTAGCCTGACCCTTAGCACCGCCTGAAGGCTGATGAATCATAATTTCACTGTTGGGAAGAGCAAATCTCTTGCCCTTTGCACCTGATGAAAGCAGGAAAGCACCCATTGATGCTGCCATACCCATACAGATTGTTGAAACATCACACTTGATGTACTGCATTGTATCGTAAATAGCCATACCTGCAGTTACTGAACCGCCGGGGCTGTTGATGTAAAAGCTGATGTCCTTTTCTGAATCCTGACTTTCAAGGAAAAGAAGCTGAGCCACAACAAGGCTTGCTGTTGCGTCGTTAACCTCGTCTGAAAGAACGATAATTCTGTCGTTGAGAAGTCTGGAATAAATATCATACTGGCGTTCGCCACGGTTTGTCTGTTCTACTACGTAAGGTACTAATGGCATAAGTTATGCCTCCTTTTCTTAGATTAAATAACGGCAAGAGAGGAACTGTAAATAATACAGTTCCGTCTCATTGTAACTATTCTAGGTTAAATTTACCTTAATTAATCAAGATTATTCAGCAGCTTCTTCCTTCTTAGCTCTGGGCTTTCTTGCTGTTGTAACCTTTGCGTTATCTCTTACAAACTTGATAGCCTTTTCGTTAAGGAGGTCACCGCGAAGACCTTCAACGGGAACAACCTTCTTGATTTCTTCCTTTTCCATCTGATACTGAGCAGCAAACTTGTCATATTCTGCTTCAAGCTCTTCGTCAGTAACTTCAAGATTTTCAAGAGCAGCAACCTTCTGAAGAGCAAGACGAACCTTAACGTTCTGGATAGCTGAATCCTTCATGCTTTCTCTGTACTGTTCCATTGTCATACCTGTGTACTGAAGGTATGTTTCAAGGTTGAGACCCTGAGCTGAAAGTCTGTAGTCGATATTTCTGATCTGATCGTTTACTTCGTTGTCGTACATAACTTCGGGGATTTCGCCCTGTACGTTTTCAGCGAGCTTCTGAAGAAGCTGAGATTCGATTTCTCTTTCGTTTTCTTCTTCCTTGTGCTCCTTGATTTCCTTTTCAATGCTCTTCTTGAGTGCATCTACTGTATCGCAGTCAGCAGCATCCTGAGCGAATTCGTCGTCAATTTCGGGAAGCTCCTTAACCTTGATTTCGTGAAGCTTGATTTTGAAAACTGCGTCCTTGTCAGCAAGCTCGGGTGTGTATTCTGTGGGGAACTTAACGTTAACGTCAAATTCTTCACCGATGTTGTGGCCTACAACCTGCTCTTCAAAGCCGGGAATGAACTGACCTGAACCAAGTGTGAGCTCATAGTTTTCACCCTTACCGCCGTCAAAAGCAACACCGTCAACAAAGCCTTCAAAGTCGATAACTGTGATGTCGCCATCCTGAGCAGCTCTGTCTTCAACTGAAACAAGACGAGCGTTTCTTTCAACAAGAGCGTTGATTCTGTCGTTAATTTCTTCTTCTGTTGCTTCAACCTTTTTCTTTGAAGCCTTGAGCTCCTTGTACTCTGAAAGCTCAATTTCGGGCTTAACGTAAACTTCAACAGTCATAAGAACGCCTTCTGCACCGATTTCCTTGATGTCAGCATTCTTTGTGCCAACGATGTCAAGACCTGCTTCCTTTGCAGCTTCTTCAACTGCTGTGGGGAAGCAGATGTCAAGTGCGTCTTCATAGAGCCAGCCCTTGCCGTAGAAGTTTTCAGCCATTTTACGTGTTACCTTGCCCTTACGGAAACCGGGAAGCTGAATTCTGTTCTTCTGCTTAGCGAACACCTTGTTCTGAGCAGCGTCAAAATCTGCAGCTGAAATTTCGATTTCAAGAGCGTAAACATTTGTTTCAACATTGTTTGATGATTTTAAAGCCATTTTTGTACTCCTATCCTTGGGTATGCACAAAATCCATTTAACCGAGAATACCCAATATACATTTTAACCAAGATATTATATCATTCTTTGAACAATATTTCCATACTTTTTTTAAATTTTTTCAATTAATTTCGGGCAAAAACCAAGAAAATCTGCGCTTACAAGGTCCAAATTTACAGAATCGACACATTCGGGTACATAATTCCTTGCAATTTCTCCGTGGAGATGACCGAAATAGCAACGCTTAATATTATATTCCTCAAGCACCGAAAATATCTCTTCACACTTCTGCGAAGCCATATAAGGCGGGTAATGAAGAAAGGCAATTATTTCACCCTCAAGCTGAAGACCGCATTCAATTGAGCGTCTGAGTCTGTCAGCCTCGCGGAGAATAACCTTTTTGTCTGCACCTGTCTGCGCATCGTAAAACCAACCGCGGCTGCCGACAATTACAAAGTCCCCTACCTTAAAAGCGTTGTTATGAAGAATTTCCATTGAAGTAAAGCCGTTATCAACAAGAAAATTATCCATTTTTCTTTTGGTTGTCCACCAGTAGTCGTGGTTACCCTTCATAATGATTTTTTTACCCGGAAGTGCGTGAATAAAAGAAAAATCATCTTTTGCACCCTCAAGACTCATTGCCCAGGAAATGTCACCGGGTATAATCACAGTGTCATCTTCGCCGACAACGGCTTTCCAGTTTTTTTCTATACGGCTTACATAGTCATTCCAACCGCCGAAAATATCCATAGGCTTATCTGTACCGAAGGATAAATGGGTATCACCCAAAGCGAAAATCGACAAAAATAACACTCTCCTTTCGGATAAAGTTAAAAGTTAAAAGTTGAAAGTTAAAATAAGGGTCGCTTCGCTCCGATTATAAGCAATCAGTTCAATTCCCGACAAACGAGAAAATCTGTCTGTCGGGAGATAAATTTAATATTTAAACAACACTCAAAGCGCAGAATAATATTTGCCTTTACGCACTTTTTCGGGTGCGATATTTTGCATTTTGCACTGCCGTCCCCTTTAGGGGAAGGTGTCAACCAAAGGTTGACGGAAGGGGCTCAGATGCCCAGCATCTGATACACTGTATCAATCATATTTTCCTTTTCACAGCAAGCAGTGAATCTGGGTTCCTTACCCTTAAGTGTTGCAAGCTGTTCAGGACAGGGCTCGCCTGTAATTTCCATAAGAAGGTCTACCTGACGGAATTCATCAACACCGTCAAGATTCTTATCGCAAACAGCCTTGAGAACTGCTGCTGAGAACTTGTATGGGTTAGCTGTTGAAGCAATAACTGTGGGAGTCTTATCCCCTGTTTCAAGAACGTAATCTCTGTAAACCTTTACTGCAACTGCAGTGTGAGTATCAAGAAGATAACCGTTTTCATAAGTCTTGCCGATTGTTTCCTTTGTTTCTTCGTCGTCGCAGCAGCCTGCGTCAAAGAGTGTAAGAACCTTTTCCTTTACATCAGCAGTAACTTCGTACTTGCCTTCATTTGAAAGCTCGTTCATCCATTTTGCAATTGTTTCATCGTTTTCGTCAGCAAGGTGGAAGAGAAGTCTTTCAAGGTTTGATGAAATAAGAATATCCATTGAGGGTGAGGTTGTTGTAAAGAACTTTCTGTTTCTGTCATAAACGCCTGTCTTAAGGAAATCGGTAAGAACATTGTTTGCGTTTGAAGCACAGATAAGCTTACCAACGGGTACGCCCATCTTCTTTGCATAGTAAGCAGCGAGAATGTTACCGAAGTTACCTGTGGGTACAACAACATTCATTTCGTCGCCGTTTTTGATTTCACCGTTTTCAATCATATCGCAGTATGCACTTACATAGTAAACAATCTGCGGTACAAGACGGCCCCAGTTAATTGAGTTAGCTGATGAGAACATCATACCGTTTTCACTGAGCTTCTTTGCAACTTCCTTATCAGTGAAAATCTTTTTAACACCGCTCTGAGCATCGTCAAAGTTGCCCTTGATTGCTGAAACTGCAACGTTTTCACCTGCCTGAGTTGTCATCTGAAGCTTCTGCATGGGGCTTACACCGTCATCGGGATAGAACACCATAATCTTTGTTCCGGGAACATCCTTGAATCCTTCAAGTGCAGCCTTACCTGTGTCACCTGAGGTTGCAACGAGAATTACAATTGTTTTATCAGCAACTGTTTTCTTAGCAGAAACTGTAAGAAGGTAAGGAAGAAGCTGAAGAGCCATATCCTTGAATGCACATGTGGGGCCTCTCCATAATTCGAGAATGTTCTCGCCTTCCTTGATTTTCTTAACGGGTGCAACCTTATCACTGCTGAATTTGCCTTCAGCATAAGCACCGCTTACAC
>JAFOXT010000209.1 GCA_017425745.1 Clostridia bacterium
AGATTTGTGCCGCCGCCTGAAACAAGAACGGCAATTTTTTTTGCTTTATTCAAGGCAATTCTCCTCTCAGATAATTGTTACCTTGTCTTCTGACTCAATGATCTTACCGATGATGTAAGCATCTTCACCGTTAGCCTTGAGAATTTCAAGAGCCTTGTCAGCGTCTTCAGCTGCAACAACAACGCTCATACCAACACCCATGTTGAATGTGTTGAACATATCTCTTTCGGGAATGTTACCTGTTTTTGCAATAAGGTCGAAGATGGGAAGAATCTTAACGTCTTCCTTCTTGATTTCTGCGCCGAAGCCGTCGGGAATGCTTCTGGGAATGTTTTCATAGAAGCCGCCGCCTGTGATGTGTGAAACAGCCTTAACTGTAACTTCTTCAAAAAGAGCACACATGGGCTTTACATAAATCTTTGTGGGGCAAAGAAGAGCTTCGCCGAGACTTCTGCCGCCGAGTTCTTCTCTGGGGCTCTTGAGGTCGCAGTTTTCAATGTCGAAAACCTTTCTTACAAGTGAGAAGCCGTTTGAGTGAACACCTGTTGAGGGAAGAGCGATAATTACGTCGCCTGCCTTCATTGTCTTGTTGTCAAGAATCTTCTTCTTATCAACAACGCCTACTGAGAAGCCTGCAAGGTCATATTCGTCGATGGGATAGAAGCCGGGCATTTCAGCAGTTTCACCGCCGATAAGAGCAGCACCGCTCTGTACGCAGCCTTCAGCAATACCTGAAACGATATCAGCAATTTTTTCGGGGAAGTTCTTGCCGCAAGCAATATAGTCAAGGAAGAAAAGGGGCTTTGCACCGCAGCAGATAATGTCGTTTACGCACATTGCAACGCAGTCAATACCAACTGTGTCATGCTTGTCCATAAGGAAAGCGATTTTAAGCTTTGTGCCAACACCATCTGTACCTGATACAAGAACAGGCTTTTCCATACCTGTTACATCAAGCTCGAAAAGGCCGCCGAAGCCGCCAACGTCTGAGCATACTCCGCTTGTCATTGTTCTTGCGATGTGTTGTTTCATGAGTTCAACAGCTCTGTAGCCGGCTGTAATATCAACACCGGCAGCTGCGTATGACTGTGATTGGGAATTCTTCATTTTAATTTACCCGTTTCCTTTCAGAAATTTTTTATTTTTAAATTTGTTTAACTAACGTGGTTTGAAATCAGCCTTTACCGTTCCAGCAGTATGTACATACACATTCTTCAGGAAGACCGATTGCTTCAATAAGACCGGAAAGACTCTGATAGCCAAGTGAGTCGAAGCCGAGCTTTTTGCAGATTGAGTCAAGCATTTTCTTGCCTCTTTCTGTTGATGCGTCAGCATATTCGTCAATATACTTTTCACCCTCTTCGCCCTCAAGCTCAAGAATTGTTCTTCTTGCAATAAGGTCGCGGTCTGAGGTGTTACGTGAGAAGTTGAGATATTTGCAGCCGTACATAATCGGCGGGCAGGCTGAACGCATATGAACTTCCTTTGCACCGTGGCTGTAAAGGAATTCAACAGTTTCCTTAAGCTGAGTACCTCTTACAATACTGTCGTCAACGAAAAGGAGCTTTTTGTCCTTGATAAGGTCGTGAACAGGAATCATTTTCATTTTCGCAACCTTGTTTCTCTCGTTCTGATTCTGAGGCATAAAGCTTCTGGGCCAGGTGGGAGTGTACTTGATAAAGGGTCTTGCAAAGGGAATGTGGCTTTCGTTTGCATATCCGATTGCGTGAGGTGTGCCTGAATCGGGAACACCGCTTACGTAATCAATGTTCTGTGCAAGGCCGAGCTTTTTATCTTCACGGGCAATTATTGCACCGTTTCTTGTTCTCATAACCTCAACATTCATGCCTTCATAGCTTGAATTGGGGTAACCGTAATAAGTCCAGAGGAAAGAGCAGATTTTCATTTTCTTCAAGGGCTCTGCAAGAACCTTGATGCTGTCTGCTGAAATTTCTACAATTTCGCCGGGACCAAGCTCACGGTTGTAGGTGTAGTCAAGCTTTTCAAAGGCGAATGACTCAAAGGAGATGCAGTTGCCATCGTCGTCCTTGCCGAGAACAACAGGGGTTCTGCCAAGCTTATCTCTTGCGGCAATAATTGATCCGTTTTCCTTGAGAATAAGAAGCGAAAGTGAACCGTCAATCTGGTCCTGAGCAAAACGTATGCCTTCTGCAAAGCTGCTCTTCTGGTTGATGAGGGCTGCAGCAAGCTCTGTTGAATTGATTCTGCCTTTTGTCATAGCGGTAAAATGTCCGCCGCTGCGTGTCAGGAATTTATCAATAAGCTCCTCTGCGTTGTTGATAATGCCGATTGTTGTAATTGCATAAACACCAAGGTTTGAACGTATGATAATGGGCTGCGGGTCTGAGTCGCTGATACAGCCGATACAAGCGTTACCGAACATTTCATCTGTGATGCCTGCAAATTTTGTTCTGAAGGGTGAGTTTTCAATGTTGTGAATGTCACGCTGAAAACCGTGTTCTTCGTCAACTGATGCCATACCGCCACGTCTTGTTCCGAGGTGAGAATGATAGTCAACGCCGAAAAATACGTCGAGCACTACATCTCTTTTAGATGTTGCTCCGAAAAATCCTCCCATAGGGTACCTCCGAAAAAATTAGAAATTGAACTGTGCTTCTACTGCTGCGTTCTTTTCGAGCACCTTTGCAGTATCGGATTTTCTCTTGTTATTAAGCTTTTCTGCAAGCTCAGCATCGCTGATTGCAAGCATTTCAATAGACAACAAGGCGGCATTGACAGCACCGTCAATAGCAACTGTAGCAACAGGAATACCGGAGGGCATCTGTACAGTTGAAAGAAGGGCATCAATACCGTCAAGATATTTTGATTTCATAGGAATGCCGATAACGGGAAGAGTAGTGTTAGCCGCAATTGCACCTGCAAGGTGAGCTGCCATACCTGCTGCAGCAATAATTACACCGAAACCGTTTTCTCTTGCGTTAACGGTAAAATCTCTTGCTTCAACGGGAGTACGGTGAGCTGAGAAAATGTGCACTTCATAGGGTACACCGAATTCCTTGAGAGTGTCAGCTGCTTTGCTTACTACAGGCAGGTCACTGTCACTGCCCATAATGATTGCTACTTTTTTCATATTGGTTTACCTCCTTAAAAGGTTTATAATTTACAGGGTTAAGGGTATCTCAGGAATAATAAAAACAAAAAAGGCACACTTACTTAAGGACCTGAATCCAAATCGTAAGATGCCCAGACGGTCGACGTATAAAAGCTCAGTGATCCATGTGGTGCTCCACTTAAATCCGTCAGTTTCAAAGAGCTCTTTGATGAACAAAAATCTGTCCGTTCACCAAACGCAGAATATGTAGTTTTTTATAGAAATTCTGAGAAAATTCACCTTTCAAATTATAGCATAAAAAGGCACATAATGTCAACCGAAAAAGAGGCGAAAAACACCCGAAGAGCAAATTTTACAATAAGTCCAAATTTGCCTGTTCCGGGTGTTGTTTAGTTGTTAGTTTTGTACTTGTAAAAGCATAAAATCAAGGGGAAAATCTGAAGGAATTCTCCTCAAAAAAATCGTGGTATACTTTGACACAGTCAAGCTCTGTCCACTTTTTTATGCTGACGGGCGTTGAGTCGATATCATAGATTCTTGCACCGCCCAAAGAAAGCAGAAACGGGGAGTGGGTTGAAATTATAAACTGACAGCCGTGGTTTCTTACGGAATCTTCAATAAAATACTTCAGCTGAAGCTGATTCTGCGGTGAAAGACTGTTTTCAGGCTCATCAAGAATATAAAGTGCATTACTGCGTATAGCATCAACAAAAAGAGCAAGTGAGCTCTCTCCGTTTGAACGCTCTTCAATGTTGCGTCTGAGGTTTTTGCGTATATACTGAGACTGG
>JAFOXT010000210.1 GCA_017425745.1 Clostridia bacterium
GGGCTTCTTTTTGTTCCAGAAAGAAAGCACCGCAACAGTGGTGCTTTCAAGGGAATCGAAAAATTCAGTGTATCTGTAGGTCTTTCGAAAAAGAAAATTACGCTTTTTATAAAATGAACCTAACAGACAAGGGTTTGACCCGAAGATGCCTGATAGCATCTGACTTTTCGGATACATTTCCTTGCATATTTCCTTAAGGTCGGAATTCTTGCCCATAAGCACCATAGAATTGTGCAGAGCAATCATTTCACAGCCGTTAAAGGACATATTGCAAAGGCCGTATTTCATTTTTGCAACCTCACCGCAGCCCTGACCGTTTATTACGGTGCTATCCGGAAGAGGTACGGTGCAGTTGTGTCTGTAATTGAATTTCTGTAGCATAGCTTACGCCTCAGCGGATTCAGTAGCTTCATCAGCCTTTTTCTGAGCTTCAAGTCTTGCCGCATCTCTCTTTTCCTGAATAAGTCTTTCAACCTCAGCAACGTGTTCAACGCTGTCTTCCTGAAGGAAGAGGATAACGATAAGATAAAGAGCTGAACCAATTGCGGGACCGAGAATGAACTGATGCCAACGATATTTGAGGAAACGGGGAGCAGTCTGACTTCTGATAGTGTCACTGCCACCTGTACCAAGCTTTTCATTGAAGCCCATAAATGTAAGCATTGTACCCTGAATGAACTTGGGGATAGCACCTGTAAGCTTAGAAACAAAGTTCTGCATTGAGAAGGTGATGCCTTCTGTTCTTTCGCCCGTTTTAAGCTCCATTTCGTCAACAGAGTTTGTAAGAAGTGAACGTTCAGCAATAGCCTTCATATTTGTAAGAATCTGTGCTGTGCCTATGCATGAAAGCGCAATAAGAAGATAGCTGAGCTGCTTGTATCTTTCGTTTGAACCAAAAGCAAAGGCAAGAATTCTTGTAGCAAAGTTTGCAACTTCAGCTGCAACAAGAAGCCTTTTACTGCTGCCGAACTTTTTAATAGCCTGAACAGTAAAGAGGTTGAAAATTGCACCGGGAATACCGATTACATAGCTGAATACAACCTGAGCTGTACCGCCTGAAATTGTTGTGCCGAAAACTTCATAGGAAATGCCTTCGCTTTCAAAGAAGTATTCCCAGGGAAGAGTAAGTGAGAAGCACTGTACAACTCTTGCAAGGCAGATTATAATAAGAGTCTTGTTGTGACGGAGATTCCAAAGAGATTTGAGAATGCCCTGATTGTCTTCGGGAGCGTATTCAACCTTTTCCTTCATACGGTAAGCGAGCATTGAAATGATCATACCGCCAAGACAGAAGATTACAGCGAAAAGAAGGTAAGTATTCTTTTCTGTCATAACCTCGTTTTTAACGAAAATATCCTTGAGCATAGGATAAAGACCTACAATGGTACCGCCTGAGCCTGCACCGATTGAAATCCACTGAGCAACTCGTCTTCGTTCAATGGCACTTGGTGTAGACAAAGCAGAAAGACCCCAGATAGCAATATCCTGGAATGAGTAGAACATATCGAAAAGAAGGTAAAGAATAAGCACTACAAGCACTGTTTTGTTTTCGGAAAGACCGAAATCCACAAACATAAGCATTGAAAGAATACCGATAATAGGTGCAGTCCAGAGAAGGAATGGACGCATCTTATAACCGGGCTTATACTTTCTGTGGTCCATAATTGAACCGATGAGCGGGTCGTTGATGGCATCCCACATTGTACTGATACCGGTAATCATACCTGTTTTACTTGCAGGTATACCAAGAACGGTATTGAGGAATACGAAAAGTCTTTGTGAAATAAATCCGTAGGTCATATTCTGACCTGAAAGTCCGACAGCGTAGCTTAAAAGTCGGTTATTAGCTACCTTGGTCTCGCTTTCTTCTTTAGAGAAAAGGAAGAAGGGTTTCATATAATCTCTCCTTATGTAATATATTTATATAAATTATACAATTTTAATAAAAGATTGTCAACAAAAATACGACAAATGAATAACATATTTGCTTCAAAAGAGATTTAACTGAAAAGAGGGATAGGTTTGTTTACAGTTGTCGAATTAATCGAAGAAAAAAGAAAAGGCTTTGGTGATTTTATAAAGCTTTTAAGAAAGCCCGAAACAAAAATTGAAACAGTCGGGTTAGAAAACGGAAAATGCTTTTATATCTGCAAATCAGAAATGCGAAGAGGCAGAGTTTCACTCAAAGATATTGAGTCGCTTTCACCCTCAAAAAATTTCCTTGTGCCCGATTTTTACTCTGAAAAAATATCTTTCAATGCGTGGATTCCGAAAAGCCTTCCGCAAATTATGCTTTTTAATTCCTTCGTGGCGTATGTGAAAGAAAAGAATCTGCCTCCTTCAAAAACGCATATTACTGTTGTTGATAAAGAGGGTGTGTATGTGAACTTTTTTAAAGAGGTTATAAAGCTTGCTTCAAGTATAACCGTAATAACCACCGATGAAAGATACAAAAATCTGTCTGATGAATTGTTGAGTGCCTTCGGTGTGTCTCTCATAATAAGGGAAGAATTCAGTGAGGAGAAGAGTGCAAACGCTTTTCTTCTGGATTACAATGCAGAGAGTGTACCGCTTTCATATAAGGGTACAGTTTTTTCAAAGAATAAAAAGCATCTGCTGAACGGAAAAAGCCTGACTCCCGGTGGCTTTGATTTGCCTGATGAATACGAAAAGCTGAGAAGTGAGAAGATAAATAAGCTTTATTTTGCTTCGGCTCTTTACGAGCTCTGCGACATTAAAGAATTGCAAAGCCTTAAGTTTAACGAGCTTTGCAGTTGACTTAAACAGAATAAAGTTATATACTAAGCTGAAACTAAAATTAAGGCAGGAAAACGCAGTGAATTATAACGAAGCGATTGACTTTATAATGTCACACAGAAAATTCCAGAAAACAGGCGGACATGAAAGAATAGAGTATCTTCTTGAGCTCTTAGGCGCACCGCATAAAAAGCTCAGCTTTGTGCATATTGTGGGAACAAACGGGAAAGGCTCAACCTCAGCAGCTCTTGCCTGCATACTTAAAGAGGCAGGCTACAAAACGGGCCTTTTCACTTCTCCTTATGTCGTTGAATTCGGCGAAAGAATTCAGGTAGACGGCAAATATATCCCGAAAGAAGATATTGCAGAAATCTGTGAGCTTATAAAAGAAAAAATTAAGCTTATGGAAAACGAGGATATGCACCCTACGGTTTTTGAGGTAACAACGGTACTTGCTATGGTTTACTTTGAAAGAGAAAAGTGCGATATTGTTTTTCTTGAAGCAGGTATAGGCGGTAAGCACGACAGCACTAATATTATTCCACCACCGTTAGCTTCAGTTTTCACTGCAATTTCTCTCGACCATACAGAAATGCTTGGAGATACCACAGAGAAAATTGCAGAAGAAAAAAGCGGAATTATAAAAAAAGGTACAACGGTTATTTCTTATCCGCTTAATTGTGAAGTGCATGGCTTTAATCCACAGGATAAAAAAGCTGCTGAGGTTATAAAAAAAGCAAGCTGTGATATGGGCTGTCCTTTTGTTTCGCCTGATTGCACAAAGGCAGAAATCAGAGAGGATAGTATTAACGGACTTCACTTCAGCTATGAAAATTTTGAGATAAAAACAAAAATGGTTGGCACATTTCAGGTGGGTAATCTTCTTACCGCAATTGAAACTGTAAAAGTGCTCAGAGAAAAAGGCTTCGTCATCAGCGACGAAGCTATCGAAAAAGGAATATACAGCTTTACAATTCCTGCAAGAACAGAGAAAATTTCAGAAAAACCGCTTGTAATTCTTGACGGAGGTCATAATGAAGCCTCTGTTGCAGTGCTGACAGATAC
>JAFOXT010000211.1 GCA_017425745.1 Clostridia bacterium
ATTATATTATTAAAAAAATCAAGTCCTTTAGATAAAATTCTAAAGGACTTTAATTATAAATTTATCAGAATGACTCCAAAGCTTTTTCGAGTGCTGCGAGACCTCTGTCGATTTCAGCATAAGTGATTGAAAGTGGCGGAAGAAGTCTGACTTTAGCTTTTGCAGTGAGGAGCAGAGCTCCGTTTTCAATACCTTTCTTCACTATATCGGCACTTTTAACGCCATCTGTAAGTCTGATACCTAACATAAGGCCCATACCGTCAACACCCTCTACATGTGGCATTTTAAGAACTTTTTCTCTGATATAATCACCTTTAGCTTTAACTTCGCCAAGGAATTCGCCATTCATTCTGTTAAGAATATATTCAGCACCGGCAGTAGCAACCGGATTACCGCCAAAAGTTGTTGCGTGGTCACCGGCTTTAAGCGTAAATTCTGTCTTTTCGCCAAACATTACACAACCGAGTGGAAGTCCACCGCCAATGCCCTTTGCACAAGAAACTACATCGGGCTTGATGCCATAATTCTGAAATGCAAAAAGCTCACCTGTTCTGCCAACACCAGTCTGAACCTCATCAATAATAAGAACAATATCTCTTTCATTACAAAGCTTTTCTGCATATTTTACAAAATCAGGTTCAAGAGGCATTACACCGCCTTCACCCTGAATAAGCTCCATAACAAGACCGCAAACATCATCACTCAGTGCTTTCTCAAGAGCTTCTTTATCATTCGCAGGTGTGTAAACAAAACCTTCAGTAAAAGGATAGAAATAGTTGTGGAACACATCCTGTCCTGTAGCTGCAAGTGTTGTCACAGTTCTGCCGTGGAATGAATTCTGAAGTGTTACAATTTTACTTCTGCCTTCGCCGTACTTTTCAAAGCTATACTTTCTTGCACATTTTATTGCACCCTCGTTGCTTTCAGCACCGCTGTTTGAAAAGAACACCTTTTTCATACCGGTTCTTTCACAAAGAAGCTTTGCAACCTTTGAGCAAGGCTCAGTGTAATAAAGATTTGAAATATGCTGAAGAGTGTTAAGCTGCTTTGTTACAGCCTCGACCCAGCCTTCATCACAGAAACCGAGTGAATTAACACCGATACCGCTTGAAAAATCTACATATTCCTTACCGTCAAAATCAACACAGATTGCACCCTTACCCTCTTTAACAGCAACATCAAAGCGGCCGTAGGTATTGGCTACATAGGTTTTATCCTGTTCCTTAATAATATCAAAATTGCTCATTGTTCTTACCTCACATTGACATAAGAGTGCCGATACCTTCGTTAGAGAACATTTCAATAAGAATTGAATGAGGTATTCTGCCGTCTATCATAACAGCCTTTTTAACTCCTGCTCTGACTGCAACCTCAAGACTTCTCACCTTAGGAATCATACCGCCGTAGATAACACCGCTTTCTATTAGAGAATCGATTTCATCAACGTGAATTTCAGGTATAAGAGAATTCTTGTCGTTTACATCCTTCATAAGTCCGGGAATATCAGTAAGAGTTATAATATTCTCAGCACCGAGAGCCGCTGCGATTTCAGCAGCTGCAGTATCAGCGTTGATGTTGTAAACCTGACCCTCATCATCCGTACCGACAGTTGCAATAACAGGAATGTAGTTTTCTTCAAGCACCTTCTTGATAGGTGCCGGATCGATGTTTACAATATTGCCTACAAAACCGTAATCATTTTTTCCGTCATCAACCTTTTTAGCCTTTATCATACCGCCGTCAATACCGCAAAGACCAACAGCTTTACCTCCGCAAACCTCAACAAGCGATACAAGATCTTTATTTGTTTTACCTGCGAGTACCATCTGAACTACTTCCGCAGTGTCCTTATCAGTATATCTCAGACCGTTAACAAACTTTGATTCAATGCCAAGCTTTCCGAGAAGTGAGCTGATTTCAGGACCACCGCCGTGAATGAGTACAATTTTTACACCAACAAGTGTAAGAAGAATAATATCACTCATTACATCCTTCTTAAGCTCAGGATCAATCATAGCATTGCCGCCGTATTTTACAACAACGGTTTTTCCGTAGTATTTCTGAATATAAGGAAGTGCCGCTATAAGCACATCCGCTTTCATACTGTCAGTTATAAATTCTTTATCCATAATAACACCTGCTTATGTACGGTAATCACCGTTAATTTTTACATAATCATATGTAAGGTCACAACCCCAAGCGGTTGCATCGGCACTGCCCTGCTTCATATCAATATCAAGGACAATTTCGTCTTCGAGAAGAATTTCCTTAGCTTTTTCTTCTGAAAATTCAATACCGAAACCATTTTCGCAAACCTTAACGCTGCCCTTAGAGCTTGAAAGAGTTACATCAATTGTGTCAACCTTAAAATCACCGGGTGTGTAACCGATTGCACAAAGAATTCTACCCCAGTTTGCATCTGAGCCGAACATTGCAGTTTTTACAAGTGATGAGCAGATAATTGATTTAGCGATATTTTTAGCAGTCGCTAAATCAGGGGCATTTTTAACTGTACACTCAAGAAGTCTTTCTGCACCCTCACCGTCACCAGCAATTTTTCTTGAAAGCTTTACTGAAAGCTCCATAAGAGCAGCCTTAAAAATTTCAAAAGCTTTATTTTCGCTGTCAATTACAGCGTTTTCAGCTTTGCCGTTAGCCATAATGCAAACCATATCATTTGTTGATGTATCACCGTCAACAGAAATCATATTAAATGTATCAACAACAACACTGCTGAGTGATTTCTGAAGCATTTCAGGTGTGATGTTAGCGTCTGTTGTCATAAAGCAAAGCATTGTTGCCATATTGGGGTGGATCATACCTGAACCCTTACAGCAAGCGCCGAGTGTTACTGTTTTGCCGTCAATTTGCACCTCTACAGCGCATTCCTTCGAAACAGTATC
>JAFOXT010000002.1 GCA_017425745.1 Clostridia bacterium
CTGAGCAAAAATGGGAGCTTGTTGCAGCTATACAGTTATCGAAGCCGCCCGTTTCAAGAGCAAGAGATGCCATACATAAGCTGAGCGCCATAGTTGAGCAGGCTCCGTAAAGACCTACAAAGGGTGTGCATATTTCTCTCATTGCAAAAGACGAGCCGATACACTGATTAAGCAAATCGCCTGCAAAAACTGCATCTATTTCACTTTTCTGCAAGGCCGATTTGCTGATTGCCGTTTCAATTGCACTTTTAACAAGCTCAGTTTCAGCCTTTTCCCAGCAATCCTGACCCATAGTGGTATCTTCAAAAATTTCGTCAAACTCACAGCCTAAGGGTCCTTCGCCTTCCTTTTTGCCTGCAACACCTGCGTTGGCAATTATACGCGGCTTTGACTTCAGAAAAATTGTTTTACCTTTTCGCTGCGCCATTCCTCTCACCCTTTCACAAAATAATATATAACTCCGTAAAGTGCCGCCGCAGAGCACCCGAAAACAATTACAGGCCCTGCAATTGAAAACATCTGAGCCGCCGTACCCATTATTCTTCCTTCTGCCTTGAATTCAAGTGCGGGAGAAACCACCGAGTTTGCAAAGCCTGTAATGGGCACCATTGTGCCTGCACCTGCGTGCTTTGCAATTTTGTCGAAAACCCCTGAAGCAGTAAGAATTGCAGTAATACCGATTAATGTTATCATTGAAATCAATCGGCTGTCCTCCTCGCTTTTTCCCATGCTCATAAAAACCATAGTAAGCCCTTGAGCCAGACTGCAGATTAAACCGCCCACCAAAAAGGCTTTTAATGTATCGGTTAACGCAGGAGATTTGGGTGAATAATCCTTTGCCATTTTTCCATATTCTTCTTTTGAAATTGCCATTGAGCTTTCACCTTACCTTTTGAATTTAAAGCTTAATTTTTTCATAAAATATTCTCCCCTTTTTTATCCTTATTATTCACACTTCAATTGACAAAAAGAGCTTAAGGGATTACAATATAAATGCAAAACATTTTTAAGGAGAAAAACATTATGGCAATTTTCAAAGCATTCAGAGCTGTACGTCCTGTAGATGAACACGCAAAGGACGTTGCCGCCTTACCTTATGACGTTATGAACAGCGAAGAGGCAAGAGAAATGGTTAAGGGTAAGCCCTATTCCTTCCTTCACGTTGACAAGGCTGAGGTTGACCTTCCTGAAGGCACTGATATTTATAGTGAAGAGGTTTACCTCAAGGCTAAAGAAAATATGGAAAAGCTTGTTACTGACGGAATCTGTAAGCAGGACGAAAAGCCTTGCTTTTATATCTACAAGCAGATTATGAACGGACAGAGTCAGACAGGTCTTGTAGGCTGTGCTTCAATTGACGATTATATTGAGGGCATTATTAAAAAGCACGAATTCACAAGAGCAGACAAGGAAGCTGACCGTATCCGTCACGTTGATTACTGCGATGCCAACACAGGCCCCATTTTCCTCACCTACCGTGAGAACGATGAAATTTCAGCTATTATTGAAACCTGGAAGGCCGACCATACTCCCGTTTATGATTTTGTTACAGAAGACGGAATTTCAAACACTGTATGGGTTGTGGACTGCGACGAAACCAACAAAAAACTCACTAAGGCTTTTGACGGCGTTGATTATCTCTATATTGCCGACGGTCATCACCGCTGTGCATCTGCAGTTAATGTAGGAAAGAAAAGAAGAGAGCAGAATCCAGGCTACACAGGTGCTGAAGAGTTCAACTTCTTCCTCGCTGTTGCATTCCCGAAAAATGAGCTTCGTATTATGGACTATAACCGCGTTATGAAAGACCTTGGCGGTAAAACCGAAGAAGAATTCATTGAAGCTATGAGCGAAAAATTCACCGTTGAAGCATTTGACGGTGAGGGCGCTTACCGTCCCGAAGAAAGACATAGCTTTGGTATGTATCTTGGCAAAAAGTGGTACAAGGTAAAAGCAAAGGAAGGCACCTTCAACGAAAATGACCCCGTTGATTCTCTCGATGTTTCAATTCTGCAAAATAACTGTATCACACCGATTTTCGGCATTGAAGACCCCCGTACAGACAAGAGAATTGACTTTGTAGGCGGTATCAGAGGCTTAGGTGAGCTTGAAAGAAGATGTGAAAACGATATGGTTATCGCTTTTTCAATGTATCCCACTTCCCTTACTGAGCTTATGGCAATTGCTGATGCAGGCAAGGTTATGCCTCCCAAGTCAACCTGGTTTGAGCCCAAGCTGTTAAGTGGTCTGTTTATTCACAGATTAGGTGACTGATATGACAGAAAAGCTTTTTGAAGCCGACAGCTATATTTCAGAATTTGACTGCGAAGTAATCTCCTTCGGTGAAGACAAAAACCGAATTTATATTGAAACAGATAAAACTGCTTTCTTCCCTGAAGGCGGTGGTCAGACCTCTGATAAGGGTTATTTAGACGGGCTTTATATTTCTGATGTTCAGCTTATCGACGGCAGAATTTTCCACTATACAGAAAACACTCCCGAAGCGCTTGATTTATTAAAAAGCAAAAATAAGCTTCACGGAAAAATCGATATGCAAAAGCGTTTTTCCGATATGCAGCAGCACTCAGGCGAGCATATTGTCTCGGGCATTGTCTGCAGCAGCTTCGGTTACAACAACGTTGGTTTTCACCTTGGCACCGAGATTGTTACTCTCGACTTTGACGGTGCACTCACCCGAGAGGATATTGACAGGGTTGAGCTTCTGGCTAACA
>JAFOXT010000212.1 GCA_017425745.1 Clostridia bacterium
AATGCGGGAAGATACTGATAAGCTGAAGTATATTCTGTTTCAACGCCTTCTGCGTTAACATATGTGTAAAGGTACTTGCCGTCCTGCATCTTCTGCTTGTAAGCTGATGAACGAAGAACCATTTCGTAAACGATTTCGTCTGTTTCGTTACCGTCTTCGTCAACAGCCTTCTTAGGCTCTGTTGCGGGAGTAAGCTTCTTTGTTACTGCAAGAAGACCGTCGCCTTCAACAAGCTCTGACTTGCCTGATTCTGTAAGCCATACAACTTCTGTTGTAGCCTTACCGTCTTCATCAAGAACGAAGTACTTATATTCAGTAACCTTGTTACCGTTTTCATCTGTATTAACGTCATCGCGTGTAATCTGAACCTTAACAGCTGCCTTCTGAGGAACGCCGTCAACGAGTACGGGTAAGCCGTTTTCGTCAAGCTCATAAGGATTATAGCTATGGTTTTTAAATATCTGAGCAAAAGTAAGCTCTGTAGCCTTAGTTTCACCCTCAAGGAAGAACATATAGTCATTCTCATTATCGGGGGTTGCATCTATAAGGTCGCCACTTCCGTTCTTCTGGAAACCATATGTGAAGTAGTCATAAAGAGCTGTTTTCTTTGTCTTGTCTATCTTACCGTCTGCATTCTTTTCATATATAAATGCGTTGAAGGTCATATCGAATCCTGCAGCCTTAAGCGCCTGCTGGATTGTACGAGTTGTGGTAAGATCGCCTGATTTACCAAAGAGACCAATAACTGCATTTGCAAGCCATGTGAGAGAATCATCTTTGAATACATAGTTGGTTACAAGACCCTGAAGAAGACCCCAGAGACCGCTGTCACCTGCCATTTCAGCAACGTCATCACCGAGAATGCCGTTTTCCTGAAGTGTAGCAAGGATGTCAGGAACTGCTGTCTTGATTACATAGTCAATGTTTTCAATTGTTTCGTTAACCTTTTCTTCTGTGAAGAGAAGCTTACCGGTTTCATCCTTAGGCTTATTAGCCCAATCATAACCGTCGTGCTTGATACCGTACTTGTCGGTGCTCATAGCTTCCTGCTGATCCTTAAGAGCGATAAGCTCTTCGTCAACACGGTTGATGATTTCGTAGAAGTAGAATTCGCCGCCTTCAGGAACATAATCTGTGAAGATGTCGATGATAATACTTGAAAGGTAGTCAACATAAGCGCCACCCTTAAGCTCGCCATTTGTGTCGGGTCTGCAAAGGTTTGTCTTAACCATGTTGATGATGTTGATAACTCTCTGGTTACCTTCAATATCATCAGGATTCTTGTTGAATACGCCTTCAAGAAGTCCGCCGATTGCGTCAACAACATCATATGTAAGAAGTGTTCTTACAAGTGTGATGAAGAACTTACCGGGTGAACCTTCAAAGTATGTGAACTTGTCCATTCCGTGACGGAATGAGGGCTTGTTCTTATTAACTGTTGATGAGTCAGCAGCGAGCTTACCGAAATCGAAGATGCTCATGCTAGTCTGAGCTGTTTCGCCTTCTTCTGTGCCGCCTACAAGACCTGCAACAAGGTTGTTTATAAGTGCTTCGATATCAAGGAATTCGTCAAGAAGAGCACCGATATCAAGGCTGATAATTCTTGCAAGAACGGGATCAACAACATCAAGAATCTTAAGCACGGGAGCAATAAGGTTCTTAGCTGCAATTGAGAAGTTACATGTCATCTTACCGTCTGCGCCCTTGAACATATAAAGGTTATATGCTACGTTGGGAAGCTTTTTGAAGAGAGTGGTAAGAGGAGCGTCAAGGATACCCTGAACACCGCCGTCACCCTGCTGGCTACCGATAAGGAGTTCCTTAATAGCAACGATGAGAGGCTTAAGGGGTGAGTTCTTTGTTGTTGCAAATCTCTTTGTGATTGTTTCACCGTCAACCTTGATTTTGCCTGCTGAAAGACCGTCAACGTCAACATTGTTTGCATTTGAGTAACCAACGGGGTTCTGACCAACAACAGCATTATAAACAAAGTTGTCATAGCTGTTCTGGCTCATGCATGCTGTATCAAGACCAAGAGTTTCTGCAATTGCTACGAAGCCTCTTGAATAGCCTTCTTCACCCTGAAGCTTGAGTTCATCAAAGAGAGTGATGCTCTGGCCTGAAAGGAGGAATGCGAGGATGGGGTTAAGAGGATAGAGAAGGTCGCAAAGCATTTCGCCGAAACGATCAAACTTAACACCCATATCGTTTGTGTTTTCATCGAACCAGTTGTAGCCCTTGGGCGCACGGATGTCACCCCAGCTCATATTGTCTCTGAGATATCTGTAAACTTCAATATCAGATCCTAATGTGCCTGTCTTGCCGTTAGCAAGTCTGTGAGAAGCAACCTGTGATTCAAGCCATGATTCAAGCTGGTCATTTTCACCGGCTGTCTTGATAGGTACATTATTTGTATCTGTAATTGCTGTGCCTGCAAAAATGCTGTAGAAGCCTGCAGGGCTGATGTCAAGGTTAAAGTCGCCGAGAGCAGCAAGAACCTTGTTAAGAATGCTGTTGGGATCGCCGAAGAGACCGCCGAGAAGGCCTTCGTTAACTACGAAACCAATAACTTCATCAGTATATTCGCCTGTTTCGTTGCCGTCAGCATCAAGAACGGGAGCATACTTAACCTGACGCACGATTTCGGGATCGCCGTTTGCGTCAAGAATTACGGGCTTGTCCTTGTCACCCTCAGTGATATAGAACTTGAGAGTTTCTTTTGTGCCGTCACCGTAAACATATTCAAGTGTTCTGTATGCAGCGCCTTCGTGTGCCTGGATAGCTGCACCTGAAGCGTCCTTAGCCTTTGTGGGAATACCATTACCGAACACAAGGTTCATAATAATGTCAACAAGCTTATTACCGATAACTGTATCAGCAACAACTGTTTCGAGAGTTACGTCGTCAAGCTTTTCTTCAGCAATAGCCTTTTCAGCCTTTTCAATAACTGCGTCAAAGCCAAGGTCACGTACTACGTCAATACCAAGAAGAGTATTCTTAAGTGCGAAGAGGAGTGTGGGAACAAGCTTAGCAATTGTTTTGTCAACATTTGCTACTGCAAGGTCTGCCTTAGCAACAAGCTTTGCTAAATCGTCTGCTGAAAGGTCACCGTCTTCAATATCCTTAAGGATAGCGTCAACATCTGAAATGTTTGCGTTACCTTCTGCAAGGTATTTACCGAATACAGTACCAACCTGGAACTGTGAGTTACCGTTTTCATCAAGATAAGGAACTGAAACTGTACCGTCTGCGTTTGCATAACCCCATTTTTTCGCGGTGTCATTTGCAGCGTCGTAGTAGTTGGTAAAGTCAATTACATAGTCGTTGAGAAGACAGATAATGATAGCCATAAGGTTGTCAGCCTGTCCTTCAACAAGAGGAATAATTGTATCAAGAATACTTGATGTTGAGCCGTCAGCATTTACAGTGGGCTTAATAAGACCGCTGAGAAGAGGCATAATTACATCAAGAGTACCGTCGTTGAGAAGCCAACGAAGAAGCACAAGAACTGATACACCGGGCTCAGCATAAATATGGTAGTTTGTTACTGAGCTGTATACACCCTGAATGGTGATTGATTCTGTCTTGGGATGGTCGCCACCCTTAAGTGAACCTGATGACATGAAACGGTTAACAGGAATCTGAAGAGGAACCTGTGCATCGTTTCCGCCCTTCATGAAGATCCAATCAAGGAATGCATTCTTAGTGGGATCTTCTGCATTAAGCATAGCACCATAAAGTGTAGCTGTAAGAAGGCCGGGATTCTTAACATAATATGTTTTGCCGTCTGCTGCCTTCCAAGCTGCGGGTTCGGTTTCGCTTGTTACCTTCTTAGAAACCTTGTTGCCGAATTCGTCTTCAACGATTTCTGTTGTAACCTGCATCAACCACTTATCTGATGTGGTGTTCATATTCGGCTTGCTTGTTGTTCTTGAGCCGCCGAGAAGCGCACCTAATAAACCGTTAATACCGCTCTTGAGAGCATCTTCGGTAAGACCGAGATTTACAAGAAGGGGAACAACGAT
>JAFOXT010000213.1 GCA_017425745.1 Clostridia bacterium
CGGCTTTCATTTTCCAAATCAGCTTCCTGCAAGACAGAGCTTTCTTGTGATTTTCCTTATTCTCGCCCTTGCGGTAAAGGGTGCAGAAAATCTGAAGCTTAAAAAAGAAAAGGTGCTTCATTTTGCATCGGTTTTCTCTGCTGTTGCTGTTATTTTCAGCTTTATTTCAATTTTCCTTGCTAACACATGGACAAGCAGACTTGATTCGCTTCAGAAATACGAAAGCTCCGTTCAAAAAATTGAAGAGAGTATAGTTGAAGATGGTTTTTACAGAATGGAATGGTCGGGCGAAAAGAAGAACAATATGCCTCAGCAGTGCACCTACAACGGTGTGTGCTACTATTCCTCAACTATGCCTGCTGATGCATGGAATTTCTTTCAGGATCTTGGTATGGAGCGTTACGCACAAAGGGTAAGCACCCATTATACGGGCTCACAGATGACAGACGACCTTTTCGGAATCAAATATATTCTTTCTGAAAACCTTGTGTTTGAAAAAGAAAACGAAAGGCTGAGCTATGAAGTCAACAAAGACGCACTTCCTTTAGGTTACCTTTCAGAAAAAGAAGTGCTCAGCCTTGATTTATCTGACTATGAAAAAGGTAAGGAAGCACAGAAGGCACTGTTTAATTCAATTGTGAAAGACGGCAGTGATAATTACGACAAGGCAATATCCTATCTTCACAGAAACGGCTTTGCTATAACAGAGTTTGACACAGATTACATCAGCGGTACAGCCAGTGTGGAGAAAGACGGAGTTTTCCTTTTCTCAATACCCTATGATGAGGGCTGGACAGTTAAAATTGACGGCAGAAAAGCCGAGACCCAAAAAGCCGCAGGCTATCTTCTCTCAGCAGAAATCACTGAGGGCGACCACGAAATTGAGCTGATATACACTGTGCCGGGAATTGAAGCGGGTGCAGTTATAAGTCTTGTGTCCCTTCTTTCATTCTGCGTGATGCTGCTAATCAGAAGGAAGAAAACTTAAAGCATCGGATAACACCGCCACATTAAGTGAGCGGTGTTTTTCTTGGGCTTCGTCAGTAAGCTGAAATTGTAATACTTTTGTTATAATTTTGTGCTACTGTTTGTAAGAAATAACTTTTACAATAAAAATGTACCAAGGAAAGTGCAAAAGGAGAGAAAGCAATGTATAAGGTTCTGGTATGTGATGACGATAAAGCAATAGTCCGTTCAATTGAGATTTACCTTGACTCTCAGGGCTACAAAACCGTAAGCGCCTACAACGGCAAGGAAGCCCTTGAAATTCTTAAAAAGGACAATGATATCCACTGCATTATTATGGATATTATGATGCCTGTAATGGACGGTATAACTGCTACTCTTGAAATCAGAAAGGAGAGCAATATTCCCATTATCTTCCTTTCTGCAAAAAGTGAGGACACAGACAAAATTGCAGGTCTCGGCTTCGGCGGTGACGATTATGTAACTAAGCCCTTCAGTCCTCTTGAGCTTTGCGCAAGAGTTAAGTCACAGATAAGACGTTTTGTTACCTTAGGCTCGAGAGTTGAAGAAAAGGATGTAATTACTACAGGCGGACTTTCTCTTGACCTTAAGCGAAAGGCTGTTACCCTTGACGGCGAAGAGGTAAGGCTTACTGCAACAGAATACGGCATTCTTGAATACCTGATGAAAAATCTGGGTATTGCAATCTCCTCAAATCAGATTTTCGAAAACGTGTGGAACGAAAACGCTTTCTCTGCAGAAAAAACTGTAACGGTACACATCAGACGAATAAGAGAAAAAATTGAAATCGACACAAAGAATCCTAAATACTTAAAGGTGGTGTGGGGCATTGGATACAAGGTTGAAAAAATCTAAAATTACATTTACAAAGGTGCTGTGTGTTTTTCTTATACTCCTTACTGTGGGCTTTTGTACCTTCAGTGCGGTGGAAAGAGTTGACACAGTATGGCACAGCAGCGCAACAAAGGTTACTCTCAACGATGCACTGCAGTTTGACTCATTGAGCAGAATGGAAGGAACAGTATTTGCAAGTCAGCTTGATAATTACCTTATGCATATTGATTCACTTGCAAAGTATGAAAGCGGCAGTAAGGAAGCCTATGAAAAAGAGGTTGCCACCAATAAAACCGCTGCTGAATATCTTAAAAAAGATATGATTCATCATATCAAAAAGGATATGTACAGAACCAATAAAAACGGTGTAACTGAGGGCATTGTAGGTCTTCTTGAGCTTGCAGCGGCAGGCTACCTCTCGCTTGATTATATGGATGTTCCCTCAGGTGAAGTGGGCAGATATGTAGACTTCAAAACTGAATTCTCAGGCTGGGAACTGGAATATGAGGATTATCCTGACTTTTTTGTTGATGAGCCTGATATGTATTA
>JAFOXT010000214.1 GCA_017425745.1 Clostridia bacterium
ATGCAAAAAGAAGTGATAAGCTTCTTCCCTTTGAGGCTAACGTTTATAAGCTGAGATAAATTTAAATTGAGCAGTGATTCGCCGAAGCCTCATAAGGAAGTATTTCTTTAAAATGTGAACTAACTGCACAATAATGCATTAAAAACCACCGATATGCGTTAGCATTATCGGTGGTTTCCGCCTTTTCTTATATGATTATTTCACATTTTTAAAGTGCTTCGCAGTTTCGTAAGAACTGAAAATTTCTTGTATCGAAGCCACAAAATGCAGCAAGGCTGTCGCCTTGCGAGGCTTTTGGCAAAGATACAGGGAATTTTGTTCGAGAAACAAATACTGCCTTATGGGACTTCGGCGTTTATCACTGCTCATATTTTTCACCCTTTCAAAATAGTTATATAAAAACGAAAGGGGAATACATAAATGAAATTTAATCTTATGAAGCTATCAGTGTTATTCTTGTCTTTTTCACTGCTTACCGCCTGCACACAAAGCCGTTTTATGGATCTCGGTGGCTTTGTGTATAACTTCAATCGGGTGTCTGATTATGAAATTGTTTTTGAAGATGTTTATATTTACAACGATGATAAGGGTACTGTATATGAAATTTTTGTTGGTGAAGAAAAGCCGTCTGTGGTGCTGAAGCTGATTGATGATAAGGGCAGAATCAAGCAAATCAGAATAGCTATGGCAAAGGTAAGCGAAAAGGGAAAAATGGCTTTGCCTGATGCTGAAGCTATAAGCATATTTCAGAAAACTGCTGAAAGCACAATAAGAGCCTGGTGCAATTTCGAAGAGGAAAAAGCAAAGGCTCTTATGAATGAATTTTCACTTTTAAAAAATGAAACCTACACCAAGCAGGGGGAACTTTACAAAACTGAGGATAAATTCAGCTTTGTTTATTATTCCGACTCTCTTGTATGCGACTTGATAATAAGCGACACTTATCTCAATGAAGAAGAAAACACCGAAAAGCCTGTCAGTAAGCCGGCGTATGGCAGCACAACTAATATCAGGGGTGAAACAGAGCCCTTACCCACCTTCAACAGTGCGGGCTAAGGTGTTACAATAGGCTTTGCATTTTTCTTCACTTTCACATTCAACCATAATTCTTATAACGGGTTCAGTACCGGATTCTCTGATGAGAAGTCTTCCGTGGCCGCTGAGCTCGTTTTCAATTTTCTTCTGCAGCTTTAAAAGCTCGCCGTTTTCCATAGCCGATTTTTTATCTTTAACAGGCACGTTTACAAGGTGTTGGGGAAAGGGTGCAAAACCATCGGTAAGCTTGCTGAGGCTTTGTTTTTTTCTTAACATAATTTCCATAATCATAAGGGCGGTAAGTATTCCGTCACCGGTTGTTGCATACTTTGAAAAAATTATGTGACCTGATTGCTCTCCGCCGAGAGTGTAGCCGTTTTCAGCCATGCATTCGTGCACAAATCTGTCACCTACATCGGTTTTTTCAGCTTTTATGCCTATATCAGAAAAAACCTTGTAAAGCCCGTAGTTAGACATTATTGTTGTAACAACCGTATCATTTTTCAGCTTGCCGTTTTCCTTTAAATATTTGCCGCAGATGTACATAATTCCGTCGCCGTCAACTATTTTTCCGTTTTCGTCAACACAGATACATCGGTCGCCGTCACCGTCAAAAGCAAAGCCTGCATCAAGTCGGTTTTCAGTAACCAGTTTTTGCAGATTTTCAGGGTGCACCGACCCGCAATTAAGATTGATGTTGGTGCCATCGGGCTCAGCGGATATTACAAAGGTTTTTGCACCAAGAGAGTCAAATACGCTCTTTGCAATATGCCAGGTGCTTCCGTTACTGCAGTCAAGACCAATTTTTTTATTTCTGAAGCATTCTGTTGCTATTGAAATAAGGTAAGCAATATAGCGGTTTCTGCCCTCAGAATAATCAAAGGTTATGCCTATGCTTTTATCGGTGGCAAGAGGCAGGTCATTTTCTTTGCAGAATTCACTTTTTCCGTCGATGTAATCTTCAATGAGACGGAGAAGCTCATCACTTTGCTTCTCACCTTTTGAATTCAGTATTTTTATGCCGTTGTCACAGTACGGATTATGACTTGCAGAAATCATTATGCCTGAGTCAAAGCCGTCTGTAACGGTTATATAAGCTACCGAGGGAGTTGTTGTAACATGAAGCAGATAAGCGTCAGCACCCGAAGCGGTAATGCCTGAGGAAAGGGCATATTCAAGCATATAGCTTGAACGTCTTGTATCCTTGCCGATTACAATTCTTGCCTTTTCGCCTTTTCTTGAAGTAAGGTACCAGCCTAAAAATCTGCCGATTTTAAAGGCGTGAAGAGCGGTTATATCAACATTTGCTCTTCCTCTAAAGCCGTCTGTGCCGAAATATTTTCCCATAAATTACTCCTTTCTGATGATGTTGCTGCTGCTTTTATAAATATATGAGTCTGGAATGACTCCGCGGACATTTGACAGGGGATAAATTGTAGAATTCCTTCCTATAACCGTACCCGGATTCAGAACAGTGTTACAGCCTATTTCTGTATAGTCACCCACAAGAGCACCGAATTTTCTGAGATTTGTCTTAATGGGTGAAATGCCTTTTACGGTAATAAGACTTTTATCTGACTTTACATTTGATGTAATCGCACCGGCACCGAAATGCACCTTGTAGCCAAGAATACTGTCGCCGATATAGTTGAAGTGAGGCACCTGAACACCGTCAAAGAGAATGGAGTTTTTTATCTCTGTACTGTTGCCGATTACGCAGTTTTCGCCTATAAGTACACTGCCTCTTATAAAAGCTGAGTGCCTTATTTCACTGTCTTTACCGATAACGCAAGGGCCTTTTATAAAAGCCGTAGGGCTGACTTTAGCACTTTTATGAATCCATACCGAATTATAAATCTCAGTATATTCGTCAGTCAGGCTGTTCTGAATTTCAAAAATAAATGAAGAAAGACCGCTGAGTGCTTCAAAGCCGTAAGTAAATGAAGATAAATATTCCTTTGCAAGTGTATGCTCAAGGTCATAAATCTCATCTGTTTTCAAATAATCACCTCAAAAAAAGATACACTGCTATTATATATTACCCTGAGAAAATTTATACTAAAAGCAAACAGCACTTTTTTTCAAAGTGCTGTTAATAATTCTTTATTTTGTTTTTCTCTGAACCTTTTTCTTGTTGCCTTTTTCGTCAACGATATAGGTATTTTCAAGGTGTCCCACAAGGCTTTCCTTAAAGGAGTCAATATAAAGACGTCTGAGCTTCTGCTGCTCAACCTTTTCTTCTTCGGTGAGACCCTCGGGTGTTTTTGATTTTCTTGAAAGCTCGTTGATTCTGTCAATCTGTGCCTGAGTTACCATTATTTTTCCTCCTCCCATTTTTTCCATTCATCGGGGCAGTAGCCTAAGGTTGCTTTTTTGCCGTTTCTTACAATAGGGGTTTTAAAAAGCTCCTGATTTTCAAGAAGCTTTTCTTCCTTGGCTTCCTCTGAAGCAAGATATTTTATAAATGAAGACTCGTATTTTTTGCTTTTTTCGTTTACAAGGTCTTCAAGCTTCATTCCGAGAGCTTTTTTTATGTTCTGATATTCGCCCTTGCTCATACCGAATCTGGAAAGGTCAACAAACTGAAATTTGATGTTTCTTTCCTTGAAGTAACGCTGAGCTTTTTTTGTATCAAAGCACTTTGCTGTGCCGTAAATCTGAATATTCATTGTCTGCTCCTTAAATTTTATCCTTATTATTTTAGTAGATAAAAAGAGTTTTGTAAAGAGATTTCAAAAAAATAATTGTAAAACTGAATAAGCTGTGGTATGATATGTTAAAATTGTTTAAAGCAACAGAAGGGATTGAACATAATGAAAGGAATATGCTATATCATCGGTGCGGGTGATATTTATACAAAAACAAGAATTAAAGCAAGAGAGGAAGACTTCATAATCTGTGCTGACGGCGGTTACGCTCACAGAACACTTTTGGGAAGAGAGCCTGACCTTGCAGTGGGTGATTTTGACTCCTACGGTATTATACCTGAAACACAGAACAAAATTGTCGCTCCCAGAGAAAAAGATGAAACCGATATGCTTCTTGCTATAAACGAGGGACTTTCAAGGGGATACAGCGAGTTTGTTATTTTCGGTGCACTTGGCGGCAGCCGTTTTGAGCATTCGGTTGCAAATATTCAGCTGCTTTCATATATCTGTGAAAAAGGAGCAAAGGCTACTCTTATTCACAACGGCAGATTTTTTACTGCAGTGAAAAACGGCGCTCTCAGCTTTTCTGCTGAAAACAAGGGTTACATTTCAGTTTTCTCGCTTTGTGACGAAAGCAAGGGCGTAACAATTGAAAACCTTAAATATGAGGTTAAGGATTTTACAATAAAAAGCAGTATGCCTATAGGTATCAGCAATGAATTTATCGGTAAGGAAGCGTCAGTTTCTGTTGAAAACGGAACCTTACTTATAATATATAACATCTGAGTAAAAGATGCTCGACAGTCAAGTAACTATCGAGCATCTTTTTATATTTTTACTGCATTTCAACTATTTCCTTGATAGGACCATAGAAGCATTCTTCACACTGTGGAATTTTATCATCAACTCTCTTAAGGTAAGAGGTGAACTTAAGTGCCTTCATGGCAACATCCATCTGGTATTTGGTAACAAGCTCAATTACAAGGTCTTTCTTTGGTCTGTTTGTTCTTACTGTAATGTTTTCCATAAGAATTTCAACCTTTCCCTTGGGAGTAATTCCCTTGAGATTAATCGTTGTTCTGCCCTTGTATGACTTGATATCAGCGTTTGCTTCCTTGCCGTTTACAAGCACCTTGATTGCCCTTGCTTCAGCAATATCTTCAAAAATAAGAGTGTAATTTCTTCTCTGAGGAATTGTGCTGCAGTTGCCTTCGGCAGGTGAGATGAAGAAAGAAAGGTTGCCGTCTGCTTCTTCAACGGTGTATCTTGTAATTGCTGAGTTGCCGTCTTTATAATCGTTGGTTTCGCCGTCGTCCTCATAAAGCTCAAAGGTGTTGTTGCCTCGGAAGATTCTTACAGTCATATCCTTGGGATTCTTCCAGTTGTTTTCCTTGTCATTTGTTGACATAGGAATTATTGCGCCTTCTTTTGCAAGAACAGGAATACTTTCGAGTCCGCGATACATTTTAATCATTTTTCCGCCCTCATAAATTGCTTCTGTGTAAATGTCTGTCCATCTGCCTTCGGGAAGCCATACATCAACTGAAC
>JAFOXT010000215.1 GCA_017425745.1 Clostridia bacterium
CTTTGCAATTTTACATCAAGGTTGTTTGTATGATCTATCATTCATTTTTCAGCCAGCTTTATTAAAAAGCAGTTTCATTGTGAGCAAGCAGAAGAAGTTTTGTGTCACAGTCCATAAAACAGGACTGTGCGTTCTGACCCTATTGCAATCGAATTTACGGCATTATATAATAAAACCGTAATAAAAATTATTCAGGAGGAAAAGATTATGTCATTTAAGATCGGGTTTGCTTCAGAGTCGTATAACAAGAACGCTGCAGAAACTATACGCAGAGAGCCTCAGCGAACAATAGCTCCTCGTAAATCTTTAGTCCAGGTATACTTTCCTGACAGAAATACAACATTGACATACTTCAACGACCGTTTCGATTTATATTGTGGTGATTTGGTATATGTAGACGGCAAGCTGACCGGGCTTATCGGACGTATTACCGATGTCAATTATAATTTCAAAATCAAGATATCTGATTATAAGCGTGTTATTGCTTTGGTTGATACAACCGTGCACGGTCAGTTCTTTATGGCAGGCAGCCATTTTGTAACATTCGACCGCAATGCGTTGCCAAGCAACAAAATTATTACATGGTTTAAATCACCTGAAGCTGAAGAAGAGTTTGTCAGCGGCAATGATGACACTTCGTTCAGGCTTGATGACCTTTCAGGTATGAATATCAGTAAGAGCATTGCTGAACGCGGTCACAAATACTATATGGAAAATAAGGTTAGATATATAAGCGTAGACAACGGAAAGGGTTATGCAATTGTTGAAGGCAATGATTGCTATGAGATAGAGTTCAGATATCATAACGGCGAAATAAGTCAGTTGGTTTGCTCCTGCTTTTGCAGTTATAGCTGTAAGCATGAATTTGCGTCAATGCTTCAGCTGCGTGAAACTTTAGAGATAATCGGAAAAAACTATGCCGACGAATATGAACACTCAGGCTACTTTGCCGCAGTCAACAAGGGTACATTATTCGCTTTTGCAATTGACGGAAAAGACAATGCTTCGTTTACACTTTAAAAGATATAAACTATGGCTAAAAAAGGTTACAGCAGAAATAGGCTATCCCGCGATTATAATCATCATATTAATAAATCCTGCATCCCTACACACCAAAACACCTTATATTAAAATGCAGGAATCCACACAAAAATCCGTTCACGCAAGTGGGCGGATTTTTGTTTATATACTTTAATTAATATTTTGCAATTAATTCAAGCATCAGATTTTTTCACAGACATAAAAAAACAACCTCACCTGCATTCAGTTATGCAGTTGATAAGGGTAGCATTTTTATTTTAAGTGTGCTATACTTGCCTTTGTAAAATATGTGACCGCAGTTATAAACAAAATGGAGAATTATATGAACAGAATTATTACAATAACAGATTTTCTTGCTCCCGAGCTGGATGTATATGCAAGGTTAACCGAGGCTCAGCTGTTAAACAAAGAATTTCCCGAAAAGGGCTTATTTATTGCTGAAAGTCCAAAGGTTATTGAACGTGCTCTTGATGCAGGCTATGAGCCCGTGTCATGCCTTATGGAAAAAAGACACATTGAGGGTGAAGGTAAGCAAATTCTTGAAAGAATTAAGGATGTTCCCGTTTTTTGTGCCGAATTTGATGTTCTCACTCAGCTTACAGGCTTTAAGCTTACAAGAGGTATGCTTTGCGCTATGAAGCGAAAGCCCTTACCCGATATTAAAAAGCTATGTGAAAACAAAAGCAGAATTGTTGTACTGGATAAGGTTATGAATCCTACCAATGTTGGTGCGATAATGCGTTCAGCAGCGGCTCTAGGAATGGATGCAGTAATTCTCACTCCGGGCTGCTCTGACCCGCTTTACAGACGTGCCGCAAGAGTAAGTATGGGTACTGTTTTTCAGATTGAGTGGACCTTTTCACACGATGACAGCCTTGATGAAATTAAAAGTCTCGGATTCAAAACCGTTGCTATGGCGCTTAAGGATGATACACTTTCCATCAACGATCCGCGTCTTGCAGATGAGAACAAGCTTGCGATAATAATGGGCACTGAGGGTGACGGACTTTCTGACCAGACCATATCAGGCTGTGATTTCACCGTAAAAATTCCAATGTACAACGGCGTTGATTCGCTGAATGTTGCCGCAGCCTCTGCAGTAGCATTCTATCAGCTGGGAAACAAAAAATAACAGCTGCCTAAAATATAGCCGACACTTAAAAGTTTTTAATAAATGGTTTCATTCCCCTACTATTGAAAGCTATCTGTAAATATGCTATAATTTTTTTGTCAAATATAAATTATGGAGAACTCCTTATGAATAAACCTAATGTAATTATAATAATGACAGATGATCAGGGCTACGGTGATCTCAGCTGTATGGGTGCTGAGGATTTTGTTACGCCCAACATTGATGCGCTTGCCGAGAACGGAATACGCTTTTCTTCAATGTATTCAGGCTCTCCTGTCTGCTCGCCGTCAAGAGCCTGCCTTCTCACCGGCAGATATCCCGGCAACGCAGGAGTAAGAGCAATTCTTGCAGGTCATCGCAGAGCCTCAGGCCTTACACCGGAAGTGCCCACAATTGCAGCTGCTTTGAAAAAGCTCGGCTACAAAACAGGAATTTCAGGCAAATGGCACCTTGGTCTTAAGGACGAATGCAGACCCAACGCCAACGGCTTTGATGAATTTTC
>JAFOXT010000216.1 GCA_017425745.1 Clostridia bacterium
AACAAATTCGTCTGTAAGGTACTTGCCGTCACCGTCAATTGTTTCGTATGACTTCTTGATAGCTTCAACACCGCAGTCAGCCTTGATGCCTTCACCGTAAACCATAGCAGCGTAAGCCTTTTCAACTCTGTCCCAACGGTTGTCTCTGTCCATTGCGTAGTATCTGCCCATTACTGTAGCAACCTTACCTACGCCGATTTCTGCGAGCTTTTCGTAAGTTTCCTTAACGAAATCTGCACCTGATGCGGGAGGAACGTCACGTCCGTCAAGGAAGCAGTGGATGAATACTTTTTTAAGACCCATCTTCTTAGCCATTTCAACAATAGCAAACATATGAGTGTTGTGGCTGTGCACACCGCCGTCACTCATAAGACCCATAAGGTGAAGAGCTGAATCGTTCTTAAGGCAGTTTTCCATAGCACCCTTAAGTGCTTCGTTTTCAAAGAAATCACCGTCTTTGATTGACTTTGTGATTCTTGTAAGCTCCTGATAAACAACACGGCCTGCACCGATATTTGTGTGACCAACCTCACTGTTGCCCATCTGACCGTCGGGAAGACCAACATCCATACCTGAAGCGCCGATGTATGTCATAGGATTGCTTGAGAAAATTTTGTCAAGATTGGGAGTTTCAGCTGAGAAGATAGCGTTGCCTACTTCTGATTCGTTCTTGCCGAAACCGTCCATAATGCAAAGTAAAACAGGTTTTTTCATAATGCGTATGCCTTTCTTTATGATAATAATTGGAAATCTATTCTTACTTAAAGAGTGGAGTGTGAAGAGTGGAGTGTGGAGTTGAGGTCGCAGATTTATATTTCTGCATATTGTCAGATATAGTCTGCGAAATAAGCTTTGATATAAAGGGCAAAGAGCTGATTATATCCGTCTTTATTATCTCAGATGATGTAAACACCATCCGCCTGATTTATATTTTGGCTGTGGCGGACTGAATATGAAGGTTCAGTAGTGATTTAACACGGATATAATTGGAACGAAGTGACCCGTAACTTCACTCTTCACACTCCACTCTCAACACTGTAAAAAAGGCTGCACACAGCAGCCTTTTTGATTTTTTTATTTGCTTGCAGCCTTAACGATTACTGAGAAATCTTCAGCCTTAAGTGAAGCGCCGCCGATGAGACCGCCGTCAACGTTTTCCTTAGCTACGAGTTCGTCAGCATTCTTAGCGTTCATTGAACCGCCGTACTGAATTGTAACTGTTTCAGCAACGTCTGCACCGTAAACTTCAGCAATTGCTTCACGGCAGAACTTGTTGCCTTCGTCAGCCTGGTCAGCAGTAGCTGTAACGCCTGTACCGATAGCCCAAACGGGTTCGTAAGCGATTACAACGTTCTTGAGCTGTTCAGCTGTAACGTTTGTAAGAGCCATCTTTGTCTGGAACTTGAGGAGAGTTTCTGTGTAACCGAGTTCTCTCTGTTCAAGTGTTTCACCAACGCAGATAATGGGCTTGAGACCTGCATTAAGAGCAGCGAGTGAACGAAGGTTAACTGTCTGGTCTGTTTCACCGAAGTACTGTCTTCTTTCGCTGTGACCAACTACAACGTATTCAACGCCTGCTTCCTTGAGCATATCAGCTGAAATTTCACCTGTGAAAGCGCCTGAAGCCTTGAAGTGAACGTTTTCAGCACCGATTTTGATGTTTGAACCCTTAGCTGCTTCAACTGCTGCAGCAATGTCTACGAAGGGTACGCAAAGAACTACTTCACAGTCAGCGCCTGCAAGAAGAGGCTTCATTTCGTTAATGAGAGCTGTTGTCTGTGAGGGTGTGTTATTCATTTTCCAGTTACCTGCGATAACTGCCTTACGAACTGCTTTGTTCATTTTAAAAAACTCCTTTGTGTTTCTTTATTACAGCCGTATACCCACCAAAAGGTGGGCGTACGGAAAAATTAACTGTTTAATTGATTATTTGTCGTTGAGAGCAACAACACCGGGAAGTGCCTTACCTTCAAGGAATTCAAGTGAAGCACCGCCGCCTGTTGAGATGTGGCTCATCTTGTCAGCAAAGCCAAGCTTCTGAACTGCAGCAGCTGAGTCACCGCCGCCAACGATTGAAATTGCACCGCTTTCAGCAATAGCTGTAGCAACTGCGATTGTACCGCTTGCGAAGTTAGCCCATTCTGAAACGCCCATAGGTCCGTTCCAGATAACTGTGCCTGCGCCCTTGATAGCGTTTGCGAAGAGTTCTTCAGTCTTGGGACCGATGTCAAGACCCATCCAGCCGTCGGGGATGTCGTCTGAATCAACGATCTTGTGTTCTGTGTCAGCCTTATATTCAAGACCAACTCTGTTATCAACGGGGATAAGGAAGTTTACGCCCTTAGCCTTAGCTGTTTCCATCATTTCCTTAGCGAGGTCGATCTTGTCTTCTTCACAGATTGAAGTACCAACTGAGTGGCCGTTAGCTGCGAAGAATGTGTAAGCCATACCGCCGCCTACGATAAGTGTATCAACTTTTTCCATAAGGTTTGTGATAACACCGATCTTATCTGAAACCTTTGCACCGCCGAGGATAGCAACGAGAGGTCTCTTGGGGCTTTCAAGAGCGCCGCCGATATATTCAAGCTCCTTACGGATAAGGTAACCGCCAACTGCGGGAAGGTAATCAGCAACACCTGTTGTTGATGAGTGAGCTCTGTGAGCTGAACCGAAAGCATCGTTTACATAGATTTCAGCAAGTGAAGCAAGAGCCTTTGAGAATTCGGGATCGTTCTTTGTTTCTTCAGCGTGGAAACGAACGTTTTCAAGAAGAAGAACTTCGCCTTCCTTAAGGTCAGCAGCAAGAGCCTGAGCGCTTTCGCCAACAACGTCCTTAGCCATCTTAACTTCGAGACCGAGAAGCTCGCCGAGTCTTACAGCAACGGGAGCAAGTGAAAATTCGGGCTTGAATTCACCCTTGGGTCTGCCGAGGTGTGAGCAAAGGATAAGCTTTGCGCCGTTATCAAGAAGATATTTGATTGTGGGGAGTGAAGCAACAATTCTCTTATCGCTTGTGATAACTCCGTCTTCCATCTTTACGTTGAAGTCGCAACGAACAAGGACTTTCTTGCCTTTTACGTCGATATCTTCAACTGACTTTTTGTTGAGTACGTTCATTGGTATCGTTCCTTTCGTATTTACATTTAATAGTATAAAACATAACCACTTGTCATTTTATAACATTGTTGACTTTTTTTCAAGTAGTTACACTGTAAAAATTATGAAAACATAGGCATTAATTTTATATATTTTGCTGAAAAAGCTATTTATAAAGTTAAAAGTTGAAAGTTGAAAGTTAAAATGAGGGTCGCTTCGCTCCAATTGTATTACTGACGAAACCTTCGGGATTGTTACAGTAGGGACACTAAGCCGTCCCTTTTAAGGGAAGGTGGCAGACCACAGGTCTGACGGAAGGGTTTCAGCCGTGGCCGCATTATAATCAGCTCGTTACCCGTTTTGATTTAACTGACTCCGCAGTATGGTGCTGTCTTATTATGAAATATAAATCTGCGACCGCAACTTCACACTCCACTCTCCACACTTCACACTTTAATCGAACCAACCCTTAAGAAGGTCTGCCATTGCGTTGTTTTCAGGCTCTTTCTTCTTGTCCTTTTCCTGCTTTTTCATATAGTTCATAACATCAAACTTGTTGGCGCCTGCAGTTTCTTTTCTCTTGTTGAAATCAGAGAGTCTTTCTCTGTATCCGCAGGTGCAGACAAACATTTTTTTATCACCCTCACCGCGAAGCTCAAGCTTTTTATGACAGTCGGGACAACGGGCATTTGTAACCTGAGTAAGTCCCTTTCTGTATCCGCACTCTCTGTCCTGACAGATAAGCATCTTGCCCTTTTTGCCGTTAACCTCAAGAAGGTACTTTCCGCATACGGGACACTTGTCCTTCGTTGCGTTGTCATGGGTGTAGTTTGCACTGCTTGAAACAACCATTGATACGAGAGAAGTTGAGTAATCTCTCATTTCTTTGATGAACTTTTTCATATCGGCCTTGCCACGGCTGATGCTCTGAAGCTGTTCTTCCCATTTTGCAGTAAGCTCAGCAGATTTAAGGTCAGCAGGTACAATTTTTATAAGCTGAATACCTTTTTGTGTGGGGTGAATTTCCTTGCCCACACGCTCAATTGAAAAGTTGTCGAAAAGCTTTTCAATAATGTCTGCTCTTGTTGCAGGAGTACCGAGACCGCTTGTGGTTTCGATAACAGCCTTGAGGTTTTTGTCGCTTATCTGCTTTGACGGGTTTTCCATTGCCGAAAGGAGAGTAGCCTCTGTATATCTTGCAGGAGGTCTTGTCTTGCCGGCAATAATTTTCGTGTTGCTTATATCTAAAAGCATACCCTCCTTAAGTGCAGGAAGCTCCTGACTGCGGTTTTCAACGTCAACATCATCTTCTTCATCTGAAGAAACACCGTAGAGTTCCTTCCAACCGGGATTTTTAATCTGCTTACCCTTTGCGTAGAAATTATACTTATCAACTGTAAGCTGAACCTTCATTTCGTCATATTCCATAGGAGCAGAAAGAACAGCCATAAAGCGTCTTACAACAAGGTCGTAAATGTTTCTTTCCTCAAAGCTGAGCTTAGCCAGGTTAGGCGACTGCTCTGTAGGAATAATTGCGTGGTGGTCTGTTACCTTTGCGTTGTTTACAATATATTTTGTCTGAATGGGATTTTTCGCAAGCTTCATTGCGCTCTGTGCATAGGGGCCAACGGCAATTGCTCTGAGTCTTTCAGGAATAGTAGCAACAATATCATCGGTTATGTAACGTGAATCTGTACGGGGATAGGTGAGCACCTTGTGATATTCATAAAGGCTCTGCATAAGTGAAAGGGTCTGCTTTGCAGAATAGCCGTACTTTTTGTTTGCATCTCTCTGAAGCTCAGTTAAATCATACGCTGCAGGGGGAGGAGTTTTCTTGCCTGCTTTTTCAAGCTTTGAAACGGTAGCCTTCTTACCCTTTACTGCCTTTTCAATGCCCTCAACAAAATCTCTGTCTGAGAAACGTGTGTTGTTCTTTCCGTCACGGAAGGTTGCATTGAAGCCTTTTAAAATAAGCTGAAGAGTAAAGTAATCC
>JAFOXT010000217.1 GCA_017425745.1 Clostridia bacterium
AAAAAAACAGCCCCCACGTTTGTGGAGACTGTTCTTGCGCAAATCCCATTCGGGATAAATTATCTCTTTGAGAACTGGGGAGCACGACGAGCGCCTTTGAGACCGTACTTCTTTCTTTCCTTCATTCTCGGGTCACGAGTAAGGAAGCCAGCCTTCTTGAGAGCAGGACGAAGTTCTGCATCATACTGAAGAAGAGCTCTTGAAAGACCGTGACGGATAGCACCAGCCTGGCCTGTTACACCGCCGCCTGCAACTCTGCAAACGATGTCAAACTTCTCTGTTGTACCTGTAAGGTTGAGAGGCTGACGAACGATGAGCTTAAGTGTTTCAAGACCGAAATAATCGTCGATATCTCTGTCGTTGATTATGATTTTACCTGTACCAGCGTATACACGAACTCTGGCAACTGATTTCTTTCTTCTACCTGTTCCGTAGAAGAACGGTGTTGTTTCGTACATTCTTTTGTCCTCCCTTTCCTATTAAAGTTCAACAGCTTCGGGCTTCTGAGCTGCGTGAGCGTGCTCTGCACCTGCATATACACGAAGTCTTGTAAGTGCGTTTCTGCCGAGTGTGTTGTCGGGAATCATACCCTTAACAGCCTTAGTCATTACGAATTCGGGCTTTGTCTTCATGAGTGTTGAGTACTTAACCTTCTTCATGTTACCGATGTAACCTGTGTGGTGGTAGTACATTTTCTGATCAAGCTTCTTACCTGTAAGAACAACCTTGTCAGCGTTGATGATGATTACGTGGTCGCCGCAGTCAGCGTTGGGTGTGAATGTGGGCTTGTGCTTACCTCTGAGAAGGTCAGCAGCCTTTGCTGCAACGTGGCCGAGAGTCTTGCCTTCTGCGTCGATGATATACCAGCTGCGAGTGATATCGCCAGCCTTGGGCATATAAGTTGACATAGCTTTTTCCTCCAATAGATTATTTTTAATGCTCGGATATATTATCACAAGACGAAAAAAATGTCAAGGCTTTTTTATTAAAAATTTAATTTACATTTTACTTGCTTCGATTTTCGCCGTTTTTCTTTGATTTTCATACGATTTGCTCACTTATGATTTTTGATTTTTTTGCTATAAATTAATCCCTCTCCGATTAAAGAGAGGGATAATCTTTTAATAATGTGCCACACCGCATTCGCAAACAGGCGCCATAGCGAAAAGCTTCATAATAAGCTTATACACAAAAGCAAGGATTCTGTTAAGAAAACCTGTTGCGTGACAGATGCAGTTGCAGTCTGATGTATCAGGCTCTGCAGGTGTATCAGGCTCTTCTTCTGTTGTTTCATCAGGGGTGAAAACAATTACATAAATGCTGAAGTGGTCTGTATCAAACACAAGGTGGCTACCCTGACGGTAAGCATTCATATCTGTGAGTGTTCCGTCATCGTTCACACGATAAACCTTATAGACCCCCTTCTTGCTCCAATCGTTGGGAAGCTTAACCTTAACTGTGCCGTCAGGCTGAACGTGAACGCCTTCGCTATTCTTAAGGTTGATATCAAATGCTTTGAGCACTTCTACATCACCCTCTATTCCGTTTGTAACAGTTTCTTCTACAACGAGGAAGTTGTCGCCTGAGATTTCTTCAATTTCAAGCTCTTCCACCTGAAGTTCGTCACAGTGAATACACTTGCGGGTGCGGACATTGTTTTCGTAGTCGTAGTTCCATTCGCCCTCGAAGAAGTGAGTTAATTCGTATTTCACACCGTTTTCGATTGCATAGGTTTCTGCTGTGGAGCCGGAGTGGCAGTAGAATTTTGCCGAAAAATAGAAATTATCAAAAGTTTCAACACAACTATTTAATTCAGTATTTTTTTCTTCATATAAATTCAAATTGCCATCACATAAAGCATCATTAGCTTCCAAATACTTTTGTACATATTCATCATAACTTATAGAATTAAATTTAAATTCATCTATAAATGGATATTCTCCAAACACACAAACTTTATTTTTTAAAACAACCTTATCTAAATTACAGCTACAATCAGCAAACGCATAAGAACCGATATAGTTCACTGTAGAAGGAACAATTATTTCTTTTAAATTACCGCACCAAGCAAACGCTCCTTCTGATATTTTTTCGACTCCTTCTGGAATGATAATTTCATTTATTAATCCGCAATAAAAAGAATATTCTACTATTTCTTTCACAGTCTCAGGTATTACATATGACCCTATTTTTCCGCAAGGATAACAAATCAACTTAGTACCATCTTTACTAAAAAGAACGCCATCATCAGAAGTGTATCGCTCGTTGTATATATTAACCGATATATTCGTTAATTTAAAACACTGTGAAAAAGGTGC
>JAFOXT010000218.1 GCA_017425745.1 Clostridia bacterium
GTTTCAAGCACAATTGCCGTTGTCATTACTCTTGTTTTCCACTGAATATTACCGCCAACAAGGCTCACTGCACCAACCTCAGCAATTGAACGTCCGAAGGCATTAAGAAGTATACTGAGAAGTGAATATCTGTTTTCCGTAAAAAGAAGTCTGAGCGTTTTTCCTTGGGAAAATCCGAGTCCCTTTGCAGTTTCAATAACAGCTCTACCTGTACCTGAAACAATTGCTTCTGTAAGATTTATTACAACAGGAGTTATAAGGATACACTGAGCGACCACCATAACCTCAACGCTGTAGAGCAATCCGAGAGAGCCGAAAACGCCGTATTTTGTGAAAAGCATATAGACAATCAGGCCTGCCACCACCGGAGGCAGACCCATAAGAGTACCTGTTATTTTTTTTAAAGTCCTCTTGCCTTTGAAATCGCTTTTTCCCATAAGTATGCCGGCAGGAATACCAAGAAGACAGGAAATTCCTGTACTGAAAAAGGACATACGGAGAGTTACTCCGAGAATCTGGAATAACTCTCTGTCCATAGAAAGAAGCATTTCAAAAGCTTCAATAATTTTTTCCAAAGCTTAATCCTGAAGAAGGTAGAAAAGTGCTGAGCCGTATTCTTCTTCGCCGTATTTAGCAATAAGAGCTGAAGCCTCGTCGCCTGTCATCCATTCAATAAGTGCCTTTGCACCCTCTGTGTTAAGGTCGGTGAGCTTTTCGGGATTGCACTCAATAAGTGAGTATGTATTCTTCATATCTTCACCTTCAGCAAGGAGAATTTCAAGATCGAGATCAGCCTTGTTTGAAAGGAATGTTGCCTTGTCTGTAAGGCAGTATGCGCCCTGTTCGCTTGCCATTGTAAGGCATGCTCCCATACCCTGACCTGCATTGATGTACCATGAAGCAGTTTCAGCATCGGGAACGTTTTCGCCCCAGATTTTAAGCTCTGCCTTATGTGTGCCGCTTTCGTCACCGCGAGAGATGAACTTAGCTTCAGCTTCTGCGATTTTAGCAAATGCAGCAGCAGCGTTTTCGCTCTCCTTGATAGCAGCTGCGTCAGCTTCGGGACCTACAACTACAAAGTAATTGTACATAAAGGGAATTCTTTCAATGCCGTAGCCCTCGTTGATGAATTCTTCCTCTGAAGCCTTTGCGTGAACAAGAATAAGATCTGCGTTGCCGTCCTTTGCAGACTGAATAGCAGCACCTGTACCTGCTGACTGAACTTCAACTGTATAGCCTGTTGCTTCTTCAAATGCAGGAAGAAGATAAGCAAGAAGTCCTGAGTCATTTACAGAGGTTGTTGTTGACATGCGGATGATTTTGTTTTCGGGTGTTTCTTCTGTACCGCCACAGGCTGCAAAGCAGAATACCATTGTCAGTGCAAGAAGAAGTGCGAGAAGTTTTTTCATAATTCATTCTCCTTTTCAATCACGGAAGGCAAAGGAATTTCTTCTGTTGCCCTTGACCGGTGCCTTTTTAAATTCTCCTTAAGGCAGTGTTTTTTCGGTCTAGCCCTTTTTTCGTGCACAAAGGTGTTTAGAAAATAAGGGTCGGTTTATGAATTAATGCGCTTTGCGCAAACTTCACGTTTACAATATGTAATGAATATGTAAATAATTATTCAACACATATAAAATTAGACGTATTTGCTTGTAAATTTTGTACTTATATGATATATTATACACATATTAGTGAAAATGTAAAGGGGTGATTTTATGACAATCGGAATTATCTGCGTCAGTGACCGTTGCAGTAAAGGTCTTTGCGAGGATAAAAGCGGACCGCTTATAAGAGAAATGCTTTTGGATTACGGTGATAACTTTCATTATCTTATAGTGCCTGATGAAAAGGATGAAATTGAAAAAGCACTTATCAGTCTTTGCGATGACTCTTTATGTGATGCCGTATTCACAACGGGCGGAACGGGCTTTGCACCGAGAGATATAACTCCCGAAGCAACACTTGCAGTAATTGAGAAGCTTATACCGGGAATACCTGAAATAATCAGAGCTGAGAGCTATAAAATCACAAAGAACGCAATGCTTTCGAGAGCAGTTGCAGGAATACGAGGTAAGACTCTAATCGTCAATCTGCCCGGCAGCCCCAAGGCAGTTAAGGAATCGCTTGAAATTGTAATTCCCGTTCTGCCCCACGCAGTTGAAACCCTTTCAGGAAAAACACAAAGCTGCGGCGGTAATTACGGCAAAGGCGGTGGTTCAGCTGAAATCTAAAGATGAAACCCAGCTTTTCAGTATTGCGGACAAAACCGTCTGCATTGTCGGCTGCGGTGCTCTTGGTACAAACGCTGCTGTACATCTTGCAGGAGCAGGAGCTAAAAAGCTTTATCTCTGCGATTTTGACGCCATTAACCCTTCCAACCTTAACCGCCAGTTTCTCTTCACTGAAAATGATAAAGGCTCATTAAAGTGCAATATTCTTAAAGATAGACTTTCTTATTACTCGAAGGAAACTGAATATATTCCAACTGCAACAAAAGTTCAATCAGCTGATGATCTTATCTTTGCGAAAGACAGTCATATAATCATCTGCTGTGTTGACAATGCTCAAGGCAGAAAAGCCGTTGCAGAGTTTTCTGAAAAATATAA
>JAFOXT010000219.1 GCA_017425745.1 Clostridia bacterium
AACTATGAGCTTGACGAATTAGGCATTGACACAATTTCCTGCGCCGGTTCAATTGCTTTTGCAATGGAGCTTAACGAAAAGGGTATGTGGGACAACGGCCTTGAATTCGGCAAAACAGATAATCTCAGCGAAGTGTTCCACGACATTGCTTACCGCAAAGGTATCGGTGACACACTTGCTGAGGGTACAAAGCGTATGAGCGAAAAGTTCGGCGGCAAGGAATTCGCAATTCACGCAAAAGGCATGGAACTTGCTGCATACGAGCCCAGAGGCGCTGTTGGTCAGGGCTTAGGATATGCAACAGCAAACCGTGGCGGCTGTCACCTCAACGCTGGTTATATGGTTGTTCTTGAGGGTCTCGGACTCAATATGAATTCAAACACACCCAAGGGTAAAGCAAGTCTTGCAATTATGTTCCAGAATGTAATGGAGGCTGCATCGGCAGCAGGCTGCTGTGTATTCACTTCATATGCTATTCTCCCCTGGTTTATTGTTGCAAAGCCCACAAGTATACTTACAAGAGTTGTTCAGCAGGCATTCAAATTCCTCACACCTATTCTTTACATAGGTATGCAGTATCCCCAGATTCTCGCATTGAATATTCCTCTTATTCAATATCCGAGAGCAATCAATGCAGCCTGCGGTACAAAACACACAATGGGTTCATTTATCAAAGCCGGCTCATACGGATACAATGTTGAACGTATCTGCAACATTATTCTCGGTCTTCCTGTCAGCAAGGACACTGACACACTTCCCAAGCGCCTTACAGATGAAGAGCAGGTACCCGGTGTAAAAAAGACAAAGGTGCCTCTTGACAAAATGAAAAAAAGCTACTACATTATCCGCGGCTGGAAGGACGGCGCGCCCACAATGAGAATGATTAAAAAACTTGGAATCAAGCTCCCCGAATGTGCAAAGGAGGTCTACCCGTATGGTAAAGGTTAAGGTTTTCGGAGTTATCCGTACAACAACAGGCTTCGGTTATCTTGAAACTGAAGCAAAGACCGTAAGCGACATTTTTGCAGTTATTTCAAAGAAAATGGCACAGGGCTACAAGGAAGACAAAGAAAAGCTTGAGAAGATGAAAAATGACCCCGAATTAAAGCACATCAAACCCCGCAACAAAGCCCTTGAATATCACGAAAAGCTTGAGTTCAAGGATGCAGTTGTATATGTAAACGGTGAAAGATGTATGCGAAAAGGCAAGAAGCTTTCTGACGGCGATGAGGTCTGGCTTCTCAGCCCTGCAGCAGGCGGTTGATTAAATTACAGCATAATATTAAAACGCACAAAGCATTGCTTTGTGCGTTTTTTGTACAGTAAAACCGGGACCTCTGATGAAGTCCCGGTTGAGTTAATTAATAGTGTTTTATTCCACACTTACAAACTTTGTTCGTCTTAAATATCTTCTGGAAGAAAAGAATCAATTTAAAGAAGAACTTTGATATACCCGACTTATGACAATTACATGAGCAATTTTCCGTACGATCTTCACCGCATTTGTCACAAACACCATTTTTATTGTATTCATGCTCAAGAGAATCTTTATAATCACCCATATAGTAATCACCACAATCTGAACAAGTATAAGTTGTATATCCTTTTTCTGTGCAAGTAGGCTCTGCTACAACTGTTTCATATTTATGCGAAAGCTTTTCGATTACAATCTGAGCAGTTAAAACTTCGCCACAAGCTTCACAATGTTTACCTTCTGTCAGACCTGATTCAGAACATGTAGGATCTACAGATTCATCTATAACAATATTCGTGTGATTGTCATTATCAAATTCACCGTAAGATTCACCGCAAACATCGCACACAGCAAGTTCAGAACAACCTGCGATTCCACCCTTGTGACCAAGTTTATCAACAAAATCGCCTGAATAACCCTCACCACAAGCTGTACATGTATACGTTGTATAACCGTTAGTTGTACATGTCGGTTCAATTACTGCTTTTACATAACTGTGAGATTTAGCTTCAACATAACTGTCAGTGTAATTATCACCGCAAGCTGTACAAATATGTGATGTAAAACCTTTTTCAGTACATGTTGGTTCAGTAACTACAGACTCATAGCTATGCGGAATCATACCGACAATGTTACTTAAATAACAGTCACCGCAAGCAGAGCAAGTATAAATAGTGTAGCCTTTTGATGTGCACGTTGGTGCTGTTACTTCCTCATCATAGCTATGTTCAAGCGGTTCAAGGATTGTAACATTGTAATCATCGCAACGTATGCATTTACCCTTAGCTTCACCGGATTCAGTACATGTGGGGTGCTTAGTAATTGATACTTCATCGTATTCATGACCCGTTGCGTCAATTACAGTTCCTTCAGAAATAGTTTCACCGCAAGTTTCGCATAATACATCACCGCTATAACCGGGCTCAGTACATGTTGCGTCAACAGCATTTACTGTGATATCTTTATGACCCGTTGCGTCAATTACTGTTCCTTCAGAAATAGTTTCACCGCAAGTTTCGCATAATACATCACCGCTATAGCCCGGCTCAGTGCAGGTTGCATCAACAGCATTTACTGTGATATCTTTATGACCTTTTGCGTCAATTACAGTACCTTCACAAATAGTTTCACCGCATGTTTCGCATAATACATCACCGCTATAACCGGGCTTAGTGCATGTTGCATCAACAGCATTTACTGTTTTTTCATTATGGCCTTTTGCGTCACCAAATGCAGTTTCAATATAACCGCATAATTCACAGCATCTTGACTTAATTTCACT
>JAFOXT010000220.1 GCA_017425745.1 Clostridia bacterium
GGGCGTTCAGCTTTATGTAAAGCGTGAGGACTTAAACCATACCGGAGCACATAAATTAAATCACTGTATGGGCGAGGTTTTGCTTGCAAAATATATGAGTAAGAAAAAGGTTATTGCAGAAACAGGCGCAGGTCAGCACGGTGTTGCACTTGCTACTGCTGCGGCATATTTCGGTCTTGAATGTGACATCTATATGGGTGCTGTTGATATTAAAAAGCAGGCACCGAATGTTGCAAGAATGAAAATACTTGGCGCAAGGGTGATAGAGGTAACAGACGGACTGCAGACGCTTAAAGAAGCGGTTGATGCTGCATTTAAGGCATACTGCAATGAATACAAAGATGCAATTTACTGCATAGGCTCTGTTGTTGGACCACATCCATTCCCGATGATGGTAAGAGATTTTCAGAGTGTTGTAGGTATCGAAGCAAGAGAACAGTTTATTGATATGACAGGAGAACTTCCAGATAGCGTTGTTGCTTGTGTTGGCGGAGGCTCAAATGCTATGGGACTTTTCTCGGGATTCTTAAATGATCCCGTTGACATTTATGGTGTTGAACCATTAGGACGCGGAACTGCGCTCGGTGACCACGCTGCAAGTCTTACCTACGGAACAGAGGGTATTATGCACGGCTTTAACAGCATTATGCTGAAAGATGAAAACGGAGAGCCTGCACCTGTTTATTCTGTTGCAAGCGGTCTTGATTATCCGTCAAGCGGTCCTGAACACGCATTTTTGCGTGACATCGGCAGAGTTAAGTATGATGTGGTAACTGACGATGAAACCATTGATGCTTTCTTTGAACTCTCTCGAATGGAAGGTATCATTCCTGCAATCGAAAGTTCTCACGCTGTTGCCTACGGTATGAAGCTTGCAAAGACAATGGGCAAAGGCTCTGTCCTTATCAATCTTTCTGGCAGAGGTGATAAGGATATGGATTATATCATTGAAAAGTACGGCATTAGATAACTGGATGATTTCGCAGACCGGCTAAGTATTTAACTTGGCCGGTAATATAAATAGTTACTTGTGCGCAAAGGGCGGATATAAGAAATTGTATTTGTAAAGCAATGTAAAATAAAATATATTATGTAGATTGAAATTTAGATACAAATATGATATAATATAAAAAATCAAATAGCAAGAAGGTAGGTGCTATTATGAATATATTACATATGAAATATGCAGTTGAGGTTGCAAAGGCAGGTTCTCTCAACAAAGCATCAGAAACTTTGCTTATTGCAGTACCTAATATCAGTCGTTCGATTAAGGAACTTGAAGCGGATTTGGGAATAACAATTTTCGACCGGACAACGAAAGGCATGTGCTTAACACATGAAGGCGAAGAATTTATGAATTTTGCTAAAGGGATACTGAACCAAATCGAATCTGTTGAAAAGTATTACAAATATGGTGCTCCGAATAAACAGAAATTCTCTATTTCTGTTCCACGTGCTTCTTATATATCGGAAGCCTTTGCTGAATTTTCACGAATGCTAACAAAGGATTCGGCCGAAATATTTTATAAGGAAACAAATTCTCAGAGAACCATTCATAACATGCTTAACCATGATTACAAGCTTGGGATTATCCGATACGCAGAAAATTATGATAAGTATTTTAAATCAATGCTCGATGAAAAAGGTTTTGTATATGAGCTTGTAACAGAGTTCAGCTATTCACTTATTATGAGTGCAGATAATCCCCTTGCACAAAAAGGAGAAATAACTTTTGATGATTTGACTGACTACATAGAAATTGCTCACGCAGACCCATTTGTTCCTTCTATGCCTTTATCAAAAGTTGTTAAGGAAGAATTGCCGGATAATATCGATAGAAGAATTTATATTTTTGAAAGAGCAAGTCAGTTTGATTTGCTTGATAAAAACCCCGAAACATTTATGTGGGTATCTCCTGTTCCGAAGAGCTTGCTTGAAAGATACAATCTCGTTCAGAAGAAATGTGTAGAAAACAAAAAATTATATAAAGATGTTTTAATCTATAAAAAGGGATATAAATTAACTGAACTTGACCGCAGATTCATAACAAAACTGTGTGAAACAAAGAGAAAAATATTTAACTAAAAAATTTTTTTGCCTGACTTTTTCGAAGGTCAGGCTTATTTTTTTGCTTTATTCCGCCATTCGATAAAGGGGTTATCGATATTGATAATACCGATTAAACATTTTAAGAATTCCCAAGAATAAAAAAGAATGTTAAAATATTAACGAAGTCAAGAGATGGGAGGTATCAGTATGGAAAAGATCGCTGTATCAAAAGCAACTCTCGGCAGACTGCCGCACTACTTGCAACACCTTCGTACAGTGTTCAAAAACAATGATGAATACATTTCCGCAACCTCAATTGCAAAAAGCCTGGCACTTGGAGAGGTTCAGGTCCGAAAAGACCTTAACTCAGTAAGCGGTGCCGGGAAGCCCAAGATAGGGTATGAGGTTGAAGAACTGATTAAAAGCATCGAAAAAGTGTTAGGGTTTGACAATCTCACAAATGCGGTGTTAGTCGGAGCGGGACAGCTCGGCAAGGCACTTCTGAACTACGAAGGATTCGAAGAGTTTGGTGTGAGAATAATGGCAGGCTTTGATATAGAAGCCAAAAAACAGACATCAAACCAAAAACAGATACTTCCTATGGAAGAGTTCAGTAAATTTTGTAAAGAGAATAACATTAAAATTGGAATCATCTCGGTAAATAAAGAATCATCACAGCAAATTTGTGACTTGATGATAGAGAACGGGATAAGCGCAATCTGGAATTTCTCACCGGTTAAACTGAATGTTCCCGAAGGAATATTGCTACAGCAAGAGAACCTGGCCTTATCACTTGCACACCTAAATAATCAATTAGTAAATCAAAATTAGGAGGATAATAAATCATGGAAAACAAGACTTACGAAATTGTAGACAGCGTTGAAAAGCTCGAAGAAGCTATACAGCGCACAAAAGAAGCTCAGAAGGTTTTTGCAACCTACACACAGGAACAGGTTGATAAAATTTTCTTAGCTGCTGCTTCTGCTGCAAACAAAGCAAGAATCCCTCTTGCAAAAATGGCAGTTGAAGAAACAGGTATGGGTATTGTAGAAGACAAGGTTATTAAAAACAACTATGCTTCTGAATACATTTACAATGCATACAAGGATACAAAAACCTGCGGTGTTATCGAAGAAGATAAGGCTTATGGAATAAAGAAGATAGCAGAGCCTATCGGTGTAATCGCAGCCGTTATTCCTACAACAAATCCTACATCTACAGCAATTTTCAAATGCTTGCTTGCTCTTAAGACAAGAAATGCTATTATTATCTCTCCTCATCCAAGAGCAAAGAACTGCACAATTGAAGCCGCAAAACTTGTTTTAGAAGCTGCAGTTAAAGCAGGTGCTCCTGAAGGTATCATCGACTGGATTGATGTTCCGAGCCTGGAAATGACAAACACAGTAATGAAAGAAGCAGACATCATCCTTGCAACCGGTGGTCCCGGAATGGTTAAGGCTGCATATTCAAGCGGTAAGCCTGCTCTCGGTGTTGGTGCCGGAAATACACCTGCAATCATCGATGATAGTGCAGACACTCTTCTTGCAGTTAACTCAATCATTCACTCAAAGACATTTGATAACGGTATGATTTGTGCATCTGAACAGTCAGTTATCGTTCTTGAAAATATCTACGACATTGTAAAAGAAGAGTTCGCAACACGCGGATGCTATTTCTTAAGCCCTGTTGAAACAGAAAAGGTAAGAAAGACAATTATCATAAACGGTGCACTTAATGCGAAAATTGTTGGTCAACCGGCAGCTAAAATTGCAGAACTCGCAGGTGTAACAGTTCCTGAAGCCTGAGTCAAAATAGAAGGAGGAATAAATCATGAAACTTGAAAGAGTAATTGCAGTTAGAAATAATAAAACCATATACCGTGACGGTGACAGATGCGTAAAGGTATTTGATGATCACTATTCAAAAGCTGATGTGCTTAACGAAGCACTCAATCAGGCAAGAATCGAAGAAACCGGACTTAACATTCCTAAAATCCTTGAGGTAACAATGGTTGACGGAAAGTGGGCAATCGTTTCAGAATTCATTAAGGGGAAGACTCTTGCACAGCTTATGGAAGAAGAGCCTGACAAAAAGGAAGAGTACATTGAACTTCTTGTTGACCTTCAGCTTGAAGTACACTCTAAGAAATCTCCTCTCCTCAATAAGCTTAAGGATAAGATGAATCGCAAAATTAGTGCAGCAGATATCGATGCTACAACCCGTTATGATTTGCACACAAGGCTTGAAGGAATGCCAAAGCATACCAAAGTTTGTCACGGCGATTTCAACCCTTCAAACATTATAATAACAGAAAACGGAACAGCATATATCTTAGACTGGTCCCACGCAACACAGGGAAATGCATCAGCAGATGCTGCAAGAACATATCTTTTGTTCTGGCTTGCAGGTGATATCGAAGGTGCAAAATTATATCTTGAACTTTTCTGCAAAAAGAGTGATACTGCAAAACAGTACGTTCAGAAGTGGATGCCAATTGTAGCTGCGTCACAGTCAGTTAAAGGTAACGAGAAGGAACGTGAATTCCTGCTCTCCTGGGTAGATGTTGTTGATTACGAATAATAAATTGTTAACCGGATTATGTGCCTTTTCACAAAGGCACATAATCACGAAAAATTTTGAAAGGATTGAATAGTAAAATGAAAATAACAGTATGTATCGGTAGTTCATGTCACATTAAGGGTTCCCGTCAGGTTGTAGAACAGCTTCAGTATCTTATTAACGAAAATAATCTCGGCGATAAGGTTGAACTTGGCGGAACATTTTGTATGAATAAATGTCAGCAGGGTGTTTGCGTAACAGTAGACGACGAATTTCATTCAGTTACACCGGATACAGTAAGCGAGTTCTTCCAGAAAGAAGTTCTTGCAAAGGTGTGATAATATGATTATTCAGATTTGTGTTGGAAGTTCTTGTCATTTGAAAGGCTCACCGGAAATAGTAGAACTGCTCACTCAAGCGGTTAAAGATCACAAGCTTGAGGATGAAATAACACTTGCCGGAAGCTTTTGTATAGGTAAGTGCAATAGAGTAGGGGTAACTGTACAGGTAGATGATGTTATACATACAGGAATTAACCGTGAGAATTTTAAAGAATTTTTTAATGACAAGGTGCTCTCTGTAATAGAAAACGAAAGGAAGTAACGGGAAATGCCAAATTGTTTGACCTTAAAAAAATCAAATTGCAAAAACTGTTATAAATGTATTCGTCATTGCCCCGTAAAAGCAATCCGCTTTTCCGGAAATCAGGCACATATTATAGGGAATGAATGTATCTTATGCGGTCAGTGCTTTGTTGTATGTCCGCAGAATGCAAAACAGATTGTAGATGAAACAGAAAAAGTAAGGGTATTATTACAAAGCGGCAATCCTGTAGTTGTAAGTCTTGCTCCGTCATTTGTTGCCAACTATGACGGAGTAGGCATCAATGCAATGCGTGATGCACTTCAAAAGCTTGGATTCTATGATGTGGAAGAAACAGCTATCGGTGCAACCATCGTAAAAAAAGAGTATGAAAGAATGCTGAAAGAGGGTGAGCGCGATATAATCATCACATCTTGCTGCCACTCAATCAACTTGCTTATACAGAAGTATTTCCCGGCAGAGCTTGAATATCTTGCAGATGTGGTTTCTCCTATGCAGGCACATTGCATGGATATTAAGAAGAGATTCCCGAATGCTAAAACAGTATTTATCGGACCTTGCGTGTCCAAAAAGGATGAAGCAGAGCATTATGAAGGAATTGTTGATGCGGTGCTTACATTTGAAGAACTTACACAGTGGTTAAAAGAAGCAAATATAGAACTGAAAAAGGAAATGGATTCAGATCCTGAAAGTCGTGCAAGATTCTTCCCGACAACAGGCGGAATTCTTAAAACAATGACTAAGGATGCTCCCGGATACACATATCTTGCACTTGACGGTGTAGAAAACTGTATAGATGCACTTAAGGACATTGAAAGCGGTAAAATTCATAAATGTTTTATTGAAATGTCAGCTTGTGTAGGAAGCTGTATCGGCGGTCCTGTAATGGAAAAGTATCACCGTACTTCTGCGGTAAAAGACTATATCACGGTTTCCAATTATGCAGGAGAAAAAGATTTCGATGTGTTACAACCTAACTCGGTTGAATTAAGCAAACAGTTTGAATTTATTGAACACAGACTTCAGCAACCGTCAGAAACTGAAATTTTCAATGTGCTTCGTCAGATGGGTAAATTTAAACCTTCTGATGAACTCAACTGCGGCTCCTGCGGATACAACACTTGCCGCGAAAAGGCTATAGCAATCTGTCAGGGTAAGGCTGAAATATCCATGTGTCTGCCGTTCTTAAAGGATAAGGCTGAAAGCTTCTCTGATACAATTGTTAAAAATACACCTAACGGTCTTATTGTTCTTAATGAGGAACTTGAGGTACAACAGATAAATGAAGCCGCAAGAAAAATAATGAATGTACGCTCAAGCACAGATATATTAGGTGATCAGGTTATTCGCATTATGGATCCTACAGACTTTATGGAAGTAAGAAATACGGGCAGAGATATCAGAAACAAGATGGTATATCTTCCTGAATATAAAAGATATGTTGAACAGTCAGTTGTTTATGATAAAGACTCACATCTCTTAATAGGCATTATGCGTGATGTAACCGATGAACAGACAGAAAGAGAAAAGAAAGAAAGCATCAGCAGACAGACTGTTGAGGTAGCAGATAAAGTCGTAGATAAGCAGATGCGTATAGTTCAGGAAATTGCATCTCTTCTCGGCGAAACTGCAGCAGAAACCAAAATTGCTCTTGCAAAGCTAAAGGAGTCGATACAGGATGAATGATTTATGTGCAGATATCGGCTGGAAGAGTATTAACCATGTAGGAGAACAACTTTGCGGTGACCATGTTGAAATAGTTGAACAAAACGAAGACTCAACTATTATCGTTCTTGCAGACGGTCTTGGAAGTGGAGTTAAGGCAAGTATCTTGTCTACTCTCACATCAAAGATAATATCCACGATGATGGCTGCCGGACTTCCGATAGAGGAATGTGTTTCAACAATTGCCGCAACACTTCCTGTATGTTCGGTAAGAGGGGTTGCATATTCAACTTTCACCATAATGCATCTCATAAACAATGAAACTGCAGAAATTATACAATATGACAATCCGCAGGTGATTGTACTTCGTGATAATGTGAACTATGATTATCCGAAGACCGAAATGAATATTGACGGTAAAAAGATTTATAAATCTGTTATCCGTCTGCAGGAAAATGATATTTTTATTGCAATGAGCGATGGCTGTCCTCATGCCGGTATCGGTATGGCATACAACTTCGGTTGGAAGAGGGAAGACATCATAGATTTTATGGAAACGATGTCTGTAGCCGGATTAACCGCAAAAAATTTGTCAACATTGCTCGTTGACGAATGTGATAAGCTGTACGGATATAAGCCCGGCGATGATGCAACAGCGTGTATTGTTAAAATAAGAAAACGCGAGCCGATGAATATACTCTTTGGTCCTCCCTCTAATCGTGATGATTGCGACAGAATGATGTCTCTGTTTTTCTCGAAGCAAGGCAAGCATATTATATGCGGCGGAACAACATCATCAATCGCTGCAAAGTATTTGAGAAAACCTTTGCAGGCAACTCTGAATTTTGAAAAATCAGATGTGCCTCCGATCGCAAAGCTTGAAGGTGTTGATCTGGTAACAGAAGGCGTTATTACGATGAACAAGGTAATTGAATATGCAAAGGATTATCTTGGTAAAAATGAATTATATGAGCAATGGAATTACAAGCGTGACGGTGCTTCACTGATATGTCAGCTTTTATTTGAAGAAGCAACCGATATAAATTTCTATGTAGGCAGAGCAATCAACCCGGCACATCAGAATCCTGATTTGCCGATAAATTTCAGTATTAAGATGAATCTGGTTGAAGAACTTTCAAAAAGCCTTAAGGAAATGGGTAAAAGAATTAAAGTAAGTTATTTTTAAGGAGAGTGAATTATGAGAAAGTTTGATACAAAGGTACAGCATTTAAAATATAAAGTGCTTCGTGAAGTGGCAAGACAGGCTTGGAATGACACTCTTCTTGACAATATACTTGAAATACCTAAGAAAATTGTACCCGGTAAGACATCAACAATGCGTTGCTGTGTTTACAAAGAGCGTGCCATCCTTGGTGAACGTGTTAAAATTGCCATGGGCGGAGACAAGGAAAATCCAAATGTAATTGAGGTAATCGAAATTGCTTGTGATGAGTGCCCTGCAGCAGGTTTTGAGGTGACTGATTCCTGCAGAGGGTGCCTTGCTCACAGATGTGAAGATGTGTGTAAAAGAGGAGCCATTTCCTTTGACCACAACCACGTAGCTCATATTGATAAATCAAAGTGTGTTGAATGCGGTCAATGTGCAAAGGTTTGTCCTTATTCGGCAATCGTAAACCGCAAGCGTCCGTGTCAGAATGCTTGTAAGATTAAAGCGATTTCTATAAATGAGGAAAATGCTGCTGCAATAGATAACAGCAAGTGTACTGCATGTGGAGCTTGTGTATATCAGTGCCCCTTTGGTGCTATTATGGATAAGTCATATATTTTGAATGTTATTGACCTGATTAAGAAGAGCGAAGACAATCAGAAGTATAAAGTATATGCAATGGTTGCACCTTCAATCTCCAGTCAGTTTACGTATGCAAAACTCGGTCAGGTAATCAAGGGGCTTAAAGAACTTGGGTTCTACACGGTAATTGAAGCAGCACTTGGTGCGGATATGGTTGCACAGGCTGAATCAAAAGAACTTGCAGAAAAAGGACTTTTGACAAGCTCATGCTGTCCGGCTTTTGTTTCCTATGTAAAATCGGCGTTCCCTGATTTGGTTAAATATATTTCTCACAATCTTTCGCCGATGGCAACGCTTGCAAAGTATATCAAGGAAACAGATGCAAACTCAAGGGTTGTGTTTATTGGACCTTGCACAGCTAAAAAGGCTGAAGCACAGCTTGAAGATGTAAAGCCTTATGTAGATGCTGTTATGACTTTTGAAGAGCTTCAGGCACTCTACGACAGCAAGGATATTGATATTACAGCGCTTGACGAAGATGTGTTGGATAATGCTTCTTACTTTGGTAGAATCTTTGCTCGCTCGGGCGGCCTTTCTGATGCTGTAGCACAGGGATTAAAGGAGCAGGACATTGATTTTGATTTGAGGGCGATTCCATGTGATGGAATAGAAGCCTGCAAGGTGGCACTTCTTAAACTGAGTAAGGGTGTGCTTGATGCAAACTTTATCGAAGGTATGGCGTGTGTCGGCGGATGTATCGGCGGCGCAGGATGCCTGACTCACGGTGAAAAAAACAAATCAGAAGTTGATAAATACGGCAGAGAAGCTCTTGAAAAAACAATTTCACATGCCGTTGCTGTGTTAAAATAGTATGTCTTAAAAGTATATATGAATGAAGTTATCAAAAGTGATAAGATGGGGTTACGTTTTTAATTATTCCCAAGTATAGTTTCATATTGTATAATTAAATATATAAAGAACTAAATTTAATAAACCTAAAAATACATATAATAAAGGAGAAATTGTAATGGCACGTTTTACATTACCCCGTGACTTATATCACGGCAAAGGTGCACTTGAGGCACTTAAAACACTCAAAGGTACACGCGCAATGGTTTGCGTAGGCGGCGGTTCTATGAAACGCTTTGGTTTTCTTGATAAAGTAACTACATACCTTGAAGAAGCAGGTATGAAAGTTGAAGTTTTTGAAGGTATTGAACCCGATCCTTCAGTAGATACCGTTATGCGCGGTGCAGAAGCCATGGAAAAATTCCAGCCTGACTGGATTGTTGCAATCGGTGGCGGTTCACCTATCGATGCTGCAAAGGCAATGTGGATTAAATATGA
>JAFOXT010000025.1 GCA_017425745.1 Clostridia bacterium
CAGCCTCATAAATCAATAGTATAGTCGCAAAATATATAATTATTTATTAAAATATACAACTTTGTAACATTAGGTCGTTTTTTGCGGTATAGAAGGGAGTTGAGATCCATAGCTTAAAGTTGAAAGTTAAAAGTGGAAAGTTGAAATGTGGGGAGCAAAGCTCCGATTGTATCCGTTTCAGCTGACTGCTAAGTTTTTATATTCAGACCGCCAAAGCAGAAAGATAAATTCGGCGGGCAGAGTTTTCTTAATTAAGAATTATAAAAGCGGATAAAATCAACTCTTTACCCTTCATAGCCAAGCTGACACCGCAGACGATAACTTTCCATTTGTAGAAGCATAAACCTGCGACCTTATTTCAACTTTCAACTTTCCACTTTCAACTTTGAAAAAATGGCAGACTTGACGAAGCAGAACAATAATGGTATTATAAGGTGTAAGCCTTAAAAGGAGTTGATAAAATTGACTATTGAAAAGCTCAGAGCTCTTGAGCCTCTTTTCGGTTCATGGTATGTTGAAGCCAAAACCGGTCAGGGCAGAAATTCCGCTTTTTTCAGAGTAAGCAGAAGCGACAAGGGCAGCGTTACCCGTATGGGTGTAAAGGTGCTGAGATTTCCCTCAAGTGACAAAGAAATAAGCAGAATTATTGCCTCAGGAAAATATCAGACTGTAGGCGAATATCTTGACTTTCTTGAAAAGAAAGTCTCTATGAATATAGAGAAAATGATAGCCCTTGGCAGCAACCCTAACATTATTCGTTTTGAAGAGTTTCAGATTATCAGAGAAAGCTCCTGCTTTTATGCAATTATTCTTATGGAGCACCTTAAGCCTCTCAGTGAACACGTGCGTTCAGAGAGCGTTGCACCTGTTCAGGCAGTAAAGCTTGCAGTGGATATTGCAAATGCTCTTGAGGACTTCAGACAGGCAGGAATAATTCACAGAGAAATCAGACCTGACAATATTTATGCCGACAAGGACGGTAATTTCAAGCTTGGCGATTTCGGACTTTCCGATTCAAGAGCTGACGAGCCAACGGATATTTCTTCCTATATCGCTCCTGAAATTCACCTTGGCAAAGGAGCAAGTGAAAGCTCTGATATTTACTCACTGGGACTTTTACTCTACAAGCTTCTCAACCACAACCGTATGCCTTTTTACCCCTCTTTCCCCGACCCTGTTTCACTCACCGAAAGAGAAGAAGCTTTTGAAAGACGAATGAAGGGCGAGGCTTTTCCGAAGCCCTCAAAGGCAGATGTGAATCTTTCCAGAATTATTCTCAGTGCAGCAGCTTACGAGCCTTATGAAAGATACCGTACGCCTCAGCTGCTTAAGCTTGAGCTTAACAGATATCTGCAGATTATGAACGAGTCAACAGCTCCCGTTGTACCTGCTCCTGATGCAATTCCCTCTTTCTATCAGTCAAAGGCTGCACCTAAGCCTCCGCCAATTGACTATGAGCTTTCCAGAAGTGACGTTGTGTTCTCTGACTATGAGGCTAAAAAGAAGACTGAAAACACCGAAGAGCCCGAAGAAGATGACACAACAAACGAGGAAATTATTGAAGAAGCATCCTCCTCAAAGAAAATGTACTTCATTGTCGGTGCTCTCGCTCTTGTTCTCGCACTTATTTTTGCAATTGTAATGAAGGCAACAGGCGATAAAAAAGAACCTACTACCCTACCCACAATCAGTACAACTGCTCCCACTGTAGCACCCACAGCTCCCACAACAACAAAGCCTACTACAGAGGAAACCACAGAAGAAACTACTGAGGAGACAACAGAGGAAACAACGGAAGAAACCACCGAAGAAACAACAGCAGAAACCACTGAGGAGACAACAGAGGAAACTACGGAAGAAACCACCGAAGAAACAACCTCTGCCCCCTCAACCGAGCCACAGTCTACAACTGAGCCCATTCTTATTGATTCCAACAGAAACGACGGTGACAAGGCTTCTGACGGCAGACTCTACAAGGATATCAGCAATTATGAGATTATTGATAAGCCTTCAGGAATTCAGTTCACAGATGTAGTTTTCAACCTCGGTGAACGACTTGGTGACGGAGTAAAGGCAAAAGGAAAAACTTACGTTTATCAGATAGTCGGCGGAAACGTATTGCAGAAGGTTCCTGCTCACCTGAGCTGTGTTGACGACGGAGAATCAGTTTCATGCTTTGTTACTGTTGATGACGGAGACTTCTATTATGAGCCTGACGTATATCAGTATTATATCTGTCTTGGCGAAGGTGCAATTGAGTCTGACGATGTTATAAGCCTTCCCCTTCAGATAAGAGTTTAACGGTTAAATCCACCCGATTTTTACGGGTGGATTTTTCACTCAAAAAAAGTTTTATTTTTTTATAAAAAAGTGTTGACAAACACCTCAAAAGGTGATATAGTATGTATCGTTGCGAAAGCGACAAACCGAATATGCGAGAGTGGCGGAATCGGCAGACGCGCACGTTTGAGGGGCGTGTGGGGCAGCTCGTACGGGTTCAAGTCCCGTCTCTCGCACCAA
>JAFOXT010000221.1 GCA_017425745.1 Clostridia bacterium
TAGTGGGTGGTTGCTGCAATTTTTGCACCCTTTTCGTGAATTTTTTCAAGAATTGAAATTGCAAGAGCCGCACCCTCAACGGGGTCAGTACCTGCACCTAATTCGTCAATAAGTACAAGGCTTCTGTCGTTTACTGTTTCAATGATATCAATAATATTCACCATATGTGATGAGAAGGTCGAAAGAGATTGCTCAATGCTCTGCTCGTCGCCTATGTCAGCTAAAACATGGTCAAAAACTGAAATTTCACTTCGGTCAGAAACGGGTATCATAAGTCCGCACATAGCCATAAGGCTCATAAGACCGAGCGTTTTGATTGAAACGGTTTTACCGCCCGTGTTGGGACCTGTTATAACAAGGGTGTCAAAATCCTTGCCAAGACTTATATTTGTGGGAACAACCTTCTTTTTATCAATAAGAGGATGTCTTGCATTTCTGAGATTGATAATGCCGTCTTCGTTGAGAATGGGAACGGTTGCCTTCATATCATAAGCAAGCTTTGCCTTTGCAAAAATAAGGTTAAGCTCAACTGCACATTCATAAGAAGCCTTGATACCCTCATAAAAGCCGCCTGCCTCCATTGAAAGCTCAAAGAGAATACGTTCAATTTCATCTCTTTCCTTGCTCTGAAGCACTTTTATTTCGTTGTTGGCTTCAACTACTGCTGCGGGCTCAATGAATACAGTTGCACCGCTTGATGATGTGTCGTGCACAAGACCGCTGATTTCACTTCTGTGCTCAATTTTGACGGGCACAACATATCGTCCGTTACGCATTGTTACAATGGACTCACGCAGATATTTCTGAAAATGCTGTGAACGGGTCATTTTATCAAGCTGGTCACGAACCTTACTTGAAGCAGCACGGATTTTTCTTCTTATATCGTAAAGGGCAGGAGAGGCATTGTCGCTCATTTCCTCTTCAGAAATAATTGCCGTTGTAATTCTCTGTTCAAGGAATTTGTTGGGCATAAGAGCGCAGAAATAGTTGTCGAGAACAGTTTCAACACCTGCGTTTTTGCTTCGCCATTCAGCAAGGCTTCTTATTACACGGAGCACCTCTGCAATATCAAGAAGCTCACGCATATTAAGCACGCCTCCGGCACTTGCTCTGCTGAGAGAGTTATTTACGTTTTTGAGTCCTCCGAAAGAGGGTGCACCGAATTTTGCCATAAGCATATAGGCGTCGTCGGTCTGCTTTAAAAGTGCTTCAGCCATTTTAAGGTTATGCTCAGGCTTCAGGTTAAGAGCTGTTTCTCTTGCATCCTCACATGAGGTGAAGGATGAAAGCATTTCAAGAATTTTCGGAAGCTCAAGTGAAATGTAGTGTTTGTTCATTTTTATCCCTCCTTATGAGGTCATAGTTTTATAGAAATCCAGAGTTTTATATTTTCGTCCCGTTATGTTTTTGAGATAAATTTCCGTAATGAAGCATAGGTCTTCAAGGTCTTCCTTAGGGATAGTGAAGCTGTAAATCTTTTTAGCTTCAGAAAAGCAGATATAACGCATAGCCGAAACTGTAGTCAGGCTGAGCTGATGAAGACTGCTTGCTCTCTGACATTCATCACAGAATATTTCGCCTGTATGAAGGTCGAAATACATATTTTCGCTTTCAAAGCTGCCGCATAAAGCACAGGAAACAACTGATGGCATATAACCTGAAAGGCAGAGCATACGAAGCTCTGTTGCAGCTTTTATAAGACGGTTTTCCTTTGTTCTTTTTGTTATAAGAAAAACGGCGTTGAGAAGAAGGGAAAGATAGTCGGTTGAAGACTCTTCTCTTGGTGCAAGCTCATATGTAAGCTCAGCAAAATACTGAGCTAATGAAAGGGAAACAATATCTTCCCTCAGAGAAAAGAAAACCTCTTTTGCGGTTGCTTCTTTAATGATATATACATCTCGTCTGGTTTTTTCAATTGAAAAATCGGAATAGCAAAGCAGCCCTGTAGCAGCGACGTTTTTGTTTTTAGGGTTACGTCCGCCGTTAACAAAGGCAGTGATTATTCCTTTATCACGTGTAAGAAGGGTTACAAGTCTGTCCTGTTCACCTGTATTATTCTCACGTATTACTATTCCGTCCGTCTTTATAATCATAAAAGCCTTCCTTGGCATCGGGGTTGTTTATATAAAACTCCTCAGCCGTTTCCTCGTCGGGATAATCTGAAAGGGGAAAATCCTTTGCTTTTTTGTAATTGAGATAGTCGGATACCTTGCCTGTTTTCATAAAGGTATTCCACAAATCCTTCTTGTTCATTTACAACACCTCTTATTCATATCTTTAGCTGAAAAGGGTGTAAGTAAACGGAAAATGTTTTACAAATTTCAAGGTGCATTTTTGTGCACCTTTTTAAAGATATATAACTTATTAATCGAGTCCGAAATTATGAATAAGACCCTCGCGGTTTCTCCAGTCTTCTTTTACCTTTACCCAGCACTGAAGATTGATTCTGCAACCGAAAAACTTTTCCATATCCTGTCTTGCATAGGTTGAAATTCTTTTAAGTGTTGCACCCTGCTTACCGATGATAATACCCTTGTGGCTTTCTCTTTCGCAGTAAATTGTTGCTTCAACGTCCATAAGGTCGGTGTCGGTGCGTTCACGCATTTTTTCAATTGAAACTGCAACGCCGTGAGGAATTTCTTTATCAAGAAGGCGGAGCATTTTTTCTCTTATTATTTCTGAGGCAATAACTCTTTCAGGTTGGTCAGTCAGGGTATCCTCAGGGAAAAAGTGCTCTGAAGGAAAGGCAAGCTTCATAAGCTCATCCATAAGCTCATTTATACCGTCGTTCTTTGCGGCACTTACAGGTACAATTGCTTCAAAGTTATATTCCTGAACCATTTCCATAATTCTGCCCATTAACTCTTCCTTGTTTTCAATAAGGTCGATTTTGTTGATGGCAAGAACGGTAGGCATTTTCTGCTTTTTGAACTTTTCAATAAGCTCCTTTTCGCTGTCTCTGAGCTCGCTGAGACCTTCAACAACCATAAGGCAGGCATCAACACCGCCTATGCTGTCACTGACAGCCTTTATCATTTTTTCGCCAAGCTTTGTTTTGGGACGGTGAAAGCCCGGTGTATCAGTGAATACAAGCTGAGTTTCGTCCTTTGTAAGCACACCCATAATTCTTGTACGGGTAGTCTGAGGCTTATTGGAAACAATTGCAATTTTCTGACCGAGCAAACGGTTGAGAATTGATGATTTACCTACATTGGGGCAACCTACAATTGCAATAAAAGCGGTTTTTTGCATAATTTACTCTCCTTAATATTTTCCGTTTTCATCTATGAGAATGTATGAGGTGTAACCGTTTTTCTTCATAGCGCGGATATATGATCTTGAATATTCCTCGGTACTGATAACGGGAATAATGATCTTCTTGGTAAAACGCTTGGAAATTTCGCCGTACATTGAAAGCACTGAAGTGAATTTTTCTTTGCGGTTAACTGTAATTTCTTCGTTTCTTTCTCTTGTGTCTGCTGCAACGGCGTCAACTGAAACATCAGACATTGAGCCAAAGTAAATGCTCTCGTTACCCTTGGCAGCATCTGTTGCACCTTCGGAAACAATAAGAAGAGCATCCTTGGGAAGCTTTTTCCTTACAGTTGAAACAAAGCTTTTCAGCACCTCGTTTCGCTTTGAGCTTTCTTTTTCACCGGGGTAGGTTGCACCGCTTTTAAGTCCGTCAGGGAACTGAACGCTTTCCAGCATAAAGCCGCGGATATTCATAGCGTAAAGCTCTTCCATAATTCCGTAAAGGTAGTTCTTAGCCCTTTTTGAAACGGGGTTGAGCCAACCGTTGCCGTTTTCGGTGGTGTTATCTCTCCAGTTAACGTCGGTGTCCATATATTTTACGGCAATTGCAGGAAAAGTCTCTGCAACTGCAGGGTCCTCAAAGCAGTAGATACGGGCAATAACCGTAATACCCTTTGAGGTAAAAATGTCAATTGCCTTTCTTGCAGTGTCGTTGTCAAGATGATTACATTTTCCGATAATTGCATAGTTCTGCAAAGAGGTGTAAGCAAGCTTGCCATAGGCATTTTTAAAGTCAATTACAACACTGTTGCCGTTTTTCTTTCTGATTTCACGGATAAAGTCCTTTACATATTCCTTGTCAGAAAGCTTGTCTGAGGGCATATAAAGGGCCCTGATGCCGTCTTCCTTAAGTGCTTTTATGGCCGAGGTGTCAACCTTAGTCTTATCGGCCGGAGGATTTATGGGTGCACCTGAAATGTTGAGAGCGATATTCATAACGAAGAAGGAGGAGATAAGAAGCACCGTAAAAAGAAGGGCAGAAAGAACAATATTCAGCTTTTTTCTTTTACTGTAAAGTCGCTTTCTTCGGCTTATCTGAAAACGGTCAACAGGGTATTCTTCAGAAAAAGTGTAATAGCTTTTTCTTACCCGCACCTTGTCCGTAACCTTATAGGGTGACGGTTTTCTTTTAAGTGAACTGATTTTTTTCATTTATTGTGTTCTCCTGAAATCTGAGAGCTTTATTTCTGAAAATCAGAAGTATTTTGCAGCCTTTTCTCTTAAGAGGGTGATTGTTTCCTTGGGGTCTTCACTGCCGAAGATTGCCGAGCCTGCAACAAGCACGTTTGCACCTGCTTCAGCTACAGTTTCAACAGTTGAAAGAGAAATACCGCCGTCAACCTGAATATCCATTTCAAGGTTTCTTCTCTTACATTCTTCACGGAGCTTTACGATTTTTCCCATCATATCAGCCATAAAGCTCTGACCGCCGAAGCCGGGCTCAACTGTCATTACAAGCACCATACCGAGCTTATCGAGGTATGGGTAAACTGCTTCGATTTCTGTGCCGGGCTTAACTGCAAGGGCAGCAACCTTTCCGCTTTCACGGATAAGGTCAATGGTTTTTTCTGTGTCTGAGTCTGATTCAATGTGGAAGCAGACAACGTCAGCACCTGCACTGATGAAATCAGGAATATATTTATAGGGGTCGCTTATCATAAGATGCACGTCAAAAACAAGGTCTGAGCACTTGCGAAGACATTTAACAAGAGGAGCGCCGAGAGTGATGTTAGGCACAAAGTGTCCGTCCATTACGTCAATGTGGAGCCAGTCGGCACCTGATATTTTCATTCTTTCAAATTCTTCACCCATTTTTGAATAATCGCATGAAAGAATTGACGGAGAAATTTTTATCATAATAATTTACCTCACTTATATAAAGTTATTCAATCTATTATACCAATTGAGAGACTAAAAATCAATATAAAGCAGATAGATAGAAAGAATTTTGACGAAAAATACTGTTAATTTATGATGAATAAGAAAGGTTTATTATTTACTTTTTTATTTTATAGGTGTATGATAAATACGAAAAAGCTGATTGAAAGCAAAGAAGGAAGACAAATGGATTTTAAAGAGTATATGCGTGGGGCGTTAACTGCTCCCGAAAAAGGCGATACAGTTGAATATTTTAATCTTAAAGCGAGAGTGTCAGGCAATGTGCTTACCAATGCACAGCTTGAAATGCCTGCAGCCTCATATATCTACGAGGCAGATATAACAAAGCTCTGGGAGGAATACAGAAAGCTGAAGGCTGACTGCGGATACCGTCTCAGCTTCAACGCACTTATGATGAGAGCGCTTGTAGAAGGACTCAAGGTTGCTCCCAGACTCAATTCACATATCGAATATAACCATACCGCATCATGCGGCAGACTTATCATCAAAAAGCATATTGATGTTGCAATGCCCGTATTTTTTGAAAGCGGAGAAACCTTTCCTGTTAAGGTAAGAGGCATTGAGGTAATGAGCCTTAAGCAGATTGCTGAGGAAATTGACAATGTAATTGAAAGACTCGGAAAGACAGACGTAAACAATGTGCTTTTTGATACTATTGCTCAGAGAATGATAGGCTTTGTGCTCAAGGGTAAGCTCTGGTCAAGCTTCAGACAGATTACATCAGGCTTTATCGGAAAGTATAAGGTTGGTACACTTAAAACTGCCGTTACACCAAGACCGAAGAATCCCGAGGGTCTCGGAATCAACGACCTTAACGAGGGTACTGTTTGCTTTACAAACTGGAGCTCACTTGGTAAAGATTTTGAAGGCAATGTTGCCTGGACACCTCTTCTTTATCCTCAGGTTTTCCTTATGGCAATAGGCAATACAAGAGACAGAGAATACGCTTTCAGAAACGAAAAGGGTGAGGTTGACCTCGGCACAAAGAAAATGCTTCCTATTACTCTTGTATTTGACCACAGACTTGGCGGTTTTGCTGACCTTGCTCCCTTTATCAAGAAGCTCAACGAGATTTTTGAAAATCCTGAAATAATCAGAGAATGGTAAAATATTAAGTAATTTTCAATGGGTGAGATTTTTCACCCATTGATTTTTTATTGTTTTCTTGATATAATTTAAGAAAAAACAAAGGAGAAGAAACATTATGGTAAAGATTATCAGATTTTTTGTGGCGATTCTTATGATGGTTGCGCCTTCCCTTCCTCATTCTCTCGGTTTACCTGCAATTCCTAAGGGTCAGAATATTGACCTTGAAAATCGCTTTGAGCTTGTGTGGAGTGATGAATTTGAAGGCACTGAGCTTGACAGAAGCAAGTGGGGCTACACCTGGTGGGAGCGTGAAAGAAAGGGTGGCTTCTGGCACGAGGATATGGTAAGCGTAAAGGACGGCAATCTCGTTATCACAACCGCTTACTTTGAAGATGGTCTTCCTACTCCCGAAGCTTACAAAGGCTACTTTGAAAAGCATCCCTCGGATAAGGACTATAAAGGCGGCTGGTACACAGGCGTTGTTGAAACAAGAGGCAAGTTTGAAGGCCTTTACGGCTACTATGAATGCAGAGCGATTCTTCCTAAGTCAACGGGTATGTGGTCTGCCTTCTGGATGATGAATGACGGTGTAAGCAAGGTTGACGGCTCAGGTAAGGACGGCACCGAGGTTGACATTTTTGAGTCAATGTACTATAAAGATGTGTGGTGGGGCGCAGGTGACGCTGTTGTAAGCGGTATTCATTTTGACGGCTACGGTGAAGGCCATCAGGGTGACAGCATCGGCAAGTGGTTTGCAAACAACCCCTACGAAGAATACAATACCTACGGTGTAGAGTGGACTCCCACAGAGTATATTTTCTACATCAACGGTGTTGAAACAGGCAGACTCGATAAGGGTGGCGTAAGTCAGAATCCTGAATATCTTATTCTCTCATGCGAGGTTGCAGGAAAGAACGGTGTTGCTGATGCA
>JAFOXT010000026.1 GCA_017425745.1 Clostridia bacterium
CTTGAGCATCAGCTTAGATATAAGAAGGATTTTGAATTTACCGAGAATATGGCAAAGGAGCTTCTTTACTGTGCCGACCTGAGTGCAGAACTCGATTCAAAAATGGAAAGCTTAAGAAAGCTTACAATAAACGAATGATAAAAATTGTACAAAAAATCAGATTGATTTTTATAGAAAAATACAAAGAGTATTTAATGATGTTGACATTTTTTTTAATAAAGCTATAATTGATTTAACCCCTAAAAATACTAAAAAATCAGGAGGAAAAACAAATGAAGATTATGAAAAAAGCTCTCTGTTTAATGCTTTCACTTCTTATGGTATTTTCATCAGTAGTGTTTGCAGGCGCAGAAAACGAAACAAAGGCTGCAGACGCAGTAACAGGCTTTACCGATGAGGATTTCATCGTTGTTAAGGGCAGAAAGCTCTACAACAAAAAAGGTGAACACATTCAGCTTAAGGGTGTAAACCTCGGTGCCTGGCTTACAAGAGAAGACTGGCTCTGCCCTGACCACGTTCCCGAAGGTACACAGTATGACGGTGAATACATCTATGATACTCTTGAAGACCGTTTCGGCAGAGAACAGGCTAAAGAGCTTATAGATATGTACTACCAAAACTGGATTACAGAATGGGACCTTGACAATATCAAGGCAAAGGGCTTCAACTGTGTTCGTGTTCCTTTCTGGTACAGAAATTTCTACTATGATGATCAGGGCACAAAAATTCTTGACAAAAACGGCGAATGGGATTTCTCAATTCTTGATTGGATTGTTAAAGAATGCTCAGAGAGAGAAATCTATGTAATTCTCGATATGCACGGTGCAGTAGGCTCACAGAGTGATGCTCCCCACAGCGGTCGTGCTTTCCAGGGTGCTCAGCTTTATGAAGACAGCCCTCGCGGTGAAGAATACAGAAGACTTACAAAGGAACTCTGGACAGCAATTGCACAGAGATTCAACGGCAATCCCGCAGTAGCTATGTATGACCTTCTCAACGAGCCTATGTGCGACGTTAAGACAAACGAAATCGACAGAAGAATCAAGAACGAATGGATTTACGGCATCCTCTATGATACAGTAAGAGCAGTTGATGCAGATCACGTTATTACAATGGAAGCAATCTGGACAGGCTTTGCACTTCCCAAAACCTTCCTTAAGGGCTGGAAGAACATTGTTTATCAGGTACATTTCTACAACAACAATGACTTTATTTTCACATTCTTCCTTCTTCTCACAATCGCCCTTCATCCCAATGTACCTCTTATGGTTGGTGAATTCTATCCCCATAAGCAGACAACATGGGAAAACTGCTTCAGCACAATGAATAAGCTTGACTACAGCTGGATGCTCTGGACTTACAAGGCAACCGGCCACGGTATGTGGAGCTCAGACTGGTGTATGTACGGTTCAAAGAACGGCTTCTGGAGAGCAGATATTGCGAACGGTTCTTATAAAGACATTGCAGAAGCTTGGTCAGCTGAAAGACTTAACACTCAGACAGGCTTCCAGGATACAGGTCACTTTGCAAAGAACGTAGAAGCACATCTTTAATAAAAAGAGCCGAAAGGCTCTTTTTAAATGCAAAATGCAAAGTGCAAAATGCAAAATGACTGACGAAAAGGCAAAGGAATGATACAATGATTTTATATTTTACAGGTACAGGAAACAGTAAATATGTTGCCGATTACCTTGGTGACAAGCTTCAGGATGAAGTGGTTTCACTGAACGATATGCTTAAAAATGATTTGCCTCTTATTGCGGAAAGTGAAAAGCCTTTTGTATGGATTGCTCCTATTTACGCATGGAGATTCCCTGAAAGGGTTGATGAGCTTTTCAGAAAAATTTACTTCAAGGGTAACACAACCTTTTACTTTGTAGCAACTATGGGCGGTGACAGCGGCAACTGTCAGAAGGTTTGTAAAAAGCGTGTGCGCGATAAGGGTATGAGCTATGGCGGTTTTGCTGATGTAATTATGCCCGACAACTACTTCGGTGGCTTCAATATTAAAAATGAGCAGGAAATGGTTGACATTGTAAAGGCGGCACATCCCGTTCTTGATGTAATTGCCGACACAATAAAAAAGGGTCACACCCTTGATATAAGAGTGAAATCCTCGGCAGGCGGTCTTAAGTCAGGCATTGTGAATTACGGCTTCAACAAATATATGCTTCAGAAAGCTAAATATACAGTAAGTGAAGCTTGTACAGGCTGTGGAAAATGTGTAAAGGTTTGCCCTGTTAACAATATTAAAATGCTTCTTGGAAGACCTGAATTTTCAGATGATTGTATGGGCTGTTACGCCTGCATTCATAAGTGCCCCGAAAAAGCAATTAACCTCGGTAAAAAAACTGAGGGAAAAACAAGATATGTATGTATTGATTACAAAAAGGAAACTATATAATTAACAACAGAAAAGGAGACAAAAATTATGGCAGAAGTTATTCTTACATCAGAAAATTTTGAAAACGAAGTTCTTAAGGCAGACAAAAATGTCCTTGTTGATTTCTGGGCTTCATGGTGCGGTCCCTGCAAAATGCTTGCACCCACAATTGAAGCAATTGCAGAGGAATATGACAGCTTTAAGGTTGGTAAGGTAAACGTTGACGATGAGCCCGACCTTGCTCAGGCTTACGGAATTTCAAGCATTCCCACACTTATTCTTTTCAAGGACGGTAAGGCTGCAGATATGCTTGTAGGTCTTCGCTCAAAGGATGAAATTGTCAAGTGGGCAGAGGGCTGATTATGGGACTTTTCAGCTTTTTTAAACGACCCGATATAAACGAGGGACTGAAAGCTTTTAAATCAACTGACGGTGCCGTGCTTATTGATGTGCGTACTGAGGAAGAATACGCTGAAAGAAAAATTGAGGGTAGCATCAACCTTCCTTTAGATGAAATTACAAAAATCACCTCAGTTGTGCCCGATAAAAATACTCCCGTTTTTCTTCACTGCAGAAGCGGAAAAAGAAGCGGTAAGGCACAGAAAATTCTTGCCTCTATGGGCTATACAAAGGCCGTTAACATCGGTGGAATAATTACTTATAAAGGATAAACAAAACCCGTAAAACCTTTTGGCTTTACGGGTTAAACTTTTATTTACAGATTGTATCAACAACTCTTTTTGCGCTTTGATTATCGTCAAAGCTGAAGTTGAAGCTTTTGAATTTTTCGTTTCTTTCTTTCTGAAAATCTGCTTTTACTGCGTCGATTAATTCGTCCGCAGTTTTTGCAACCGCACCGGGTACAAAGCTTTCATAGTCAAAATAAAAGTCGCGTCTTTCGGTATACCACTGAAGGTCGTAAGCAAAGAAAACCGTCTTTTTGTCAAGAAAAGCAAAGTCCATACATATGGAGGAGTAATCTGTAACGAGTACATCTGCTGCAAGAATAAGCTTACGCACATCGGGAAAATCCGTTACATCGGTTGCACCCTCAGTAGCTCTTTCGCTTATATGTATCTGTGGGTGAAGACGGATGAAAATTTCGTATTCATCACCGAGGGCTTTTTTAACCTTAGGAAGATTGAAGTTGTTAAGAATCTCTTTGTCTCTTTCACTGTCATCTCTGAATGTTGGTGCATAGAGAAGAATTTTCTTGTTTTTCGTTTCAGGATATCTTTCGTGAATTTCCTCAAGGGCAACTTTTTTGTTGCTTTCGTTTTTAAAGTAATCCGCTCTGGGTGCACCTAAGGGAAGCACCTTTTCTTCGTCTATGCCAAAGGCTTCAGCATAGATTTTTCTCACGCCCTCTGAGGAGCACACCACATTTGTGAGCTTACTGTTGGCGGCAATTTCAGCCTTTCTGAGTGCGTCATTCTGCGGAATATGCAGACCGAACTTTTTAAAAGCGCCCTCTGCGTGCCAAAGCTGAGTAATAACAGCTTCTTTGCGGAAGTTAAGCTTACCCATAGGCATAAAATTGTCGTTGAGAAAAACATATTCAGCCGTTGCAAGAAGTCTTGATTTCAGAGTGAAAAAGGCGAGAGCCTTCAGGGGATTACTGAGAGACAAATCTTGTCGTGTAATATAAACAAAATCATAGCCGCCGCGTTTTTCAAGCTCGTCTCTTACCGCACCGAGGGAATCGCAGAAGTTTTCGTTATGCATTGAAACAAAAGCCACTCTGTTCTTTTTGAGAGGGAAAAGAAATCTGCTGATGTTGAAAAACAGGGCATATAAGGTATAGAATAAATTTTTCATTTAAAACTTAAGCCCCCATTTGAGGAAGTATTTAAGAATTGACTGAACGTGAATCATAAGAAGCTTATAGTTTCTCTTGCTCTCTCTTTCCCAAAGATGATAAACCGTAACGGTGGGAATGTGCAGAGCCTTATATTTTTCTGCAGTTCTTCTTGCAATATCGCAGTCTTCAAGATACATAAAGAAGCGTTCATCAAAACCGCCAAGCTCCATAAAAACGGAAGTACGGAAGAACATAAAGCAGCCCGTTGCGTTGGTAATGGCAAATGGCTCGTCTCCCTCTTTATCCAGCATACAGTAGTCAATCATTGTCTTTGAGGGCTCGTCACCCTTGTGGAAAAAGTGGTCGCCAAGATAACGGACAGTAGGATTCTTTTTGCCAAGCATCTGAAGTCTGCCGTCTTCAAAACGAATCTGCGGTGAAAGAAGACCGATTGCCTC